>NZ_JBAMDC010000122.1:0-17010 GCF_036961605.1 Streptomyces sp. KLMMK | reverse complement strand
CAGGACGCCCAGGACCCAGACCGCGCCCCCGGACAGCGAGGGCCCCGTGCGCACGCTGAAGCCGACGGCGGCCTTGGCGTCGGCCAGGCCGGCGAGCCGGTCCGGCAGCCCGCCCGCGATGTCCCCGACGTCGCCGATGCCCGGGATCACCAGCTTGGGGCCGCCGCCGTCCCCGCCGCCGTCCCCGCCGCCCAGGCCCAGGCTGCTCCCGTCGATGGTGATCGAATCCTCCCCGGCCCAGGCGAGGCCGCCGAGCAGGAACAGGAAGAGCACGATCACCGCGCCGGCCCGTGCGGCGAGCTCTCCGGCGCCGATCGTGGCACCGGCACGGCGCAACGATCGTGCAAAGATCATTCCCAGCAACAGGGCGCCCGCCAGGCTCACTCCCAGTGGCGCGATATCGATGGCAGTGTGCGCCCCGGCGCCCTTCAGGCCGAATGCTTCAATATCCCCCGAAGGCGTGAGTGATCCGCCTACGGCGAGCACGACGACGGCAGCGGTCATCGGCCCCAGCGCGCCCGCCGTATCCGCGCCGAGCAGGTGCAACCCCAGCGCCGCAATCCCCGCCATGGCCAGAAAAGACCAGCTCACAGCCGCAATCGACGTCAGCAACAACTCCGCCGGGCGCACCCCGCGCCCGCCCCCGTCCACGGTCATCACGGCCCCCCGTGCCGGTCTGCAGCCGGGCTATTGCCCGGATGCGCATGATCCGTACGTATCCATGGCGGTAACCACTCTCCGGGTATGTTTCGGATCGGTCAACGGCGCCTGTTACACGGTCGCGGCAATCCCCGACTTTCGGTTCGGGGACTGTGCCTGAAATAGTTCCTCCCGATGTTCGCCATCCCTAGACTCCCTGATGCAGGGGGCTCATCGGGGGACAAGTAGTGGGGCATGGAGTGCCGGAACTCGTACTGGAATTGAATGGACAGACCTGGACGCTCGATCCGTCCAGGTCCTACACCCTCGGGCGGGATCCGCAGGGTGACATGGTGCTGCAGGACGCCCGCGTCTCGTGGCGGCACGCCACCGTACGGTGGGAGGGCCGCAGTTGGGTCATCGAGGACCACGGCAGCACCAACGGCACGTACGTGCAGGGTCAGCGGATCCACCACATGGAGATCGGCCCCGGCTCGACGGTGCACCTGGGCAACGCGACGGACGGCCCGCGGCTGAACCTGAGCGCCGGTGCCGCCGGTGCCGGCGCCGGAGTCCCTGCCGCGGACCTCTACAGCGCGCAGACGGCCATGGCCGCGCCGCTGCACCAGGCTCCGCCGCAGCACACGCCGCACCAGCCGCCGCAGCACCAGCAGCCAGGCGCCTGGCAGCAGCAGGGGCAGTACCAGCAGCCGCAGCAGCACCAGCAGCCCGGCGGCTGGCAGCAGCCCCAGCAGCAGCCGTACGTCCCCCAGCAGCCGGGACCCGGCGCGCACCAGCCCCCGGCGCACGGCGGCCCGCCCTCGCAGGGCGGCGCCCCGCCCGTCTACGGCGACCGCAGCCCGACCAGCTTCCACCAGATGGCCGTCGGCCGCGGCACGATGCGCATCGGTCGTGCCCTGGAGAACGAGCTGGTCGTCTCCGACCTCCAGGTCTCCCGGCACCACGCCGAGTTCCGCTCCACCGGCGACGGCCGCTTCGAGATCGTCGACCTCGGCAGCCACAACGGCACCTACGTCAACGGTCAGCCGGTCCGCCAGCAGATCATCGGCCCCAACGACATCGTCGGTGTCGGTCACTCCACCTTCCGCCTGGTCGGCGACCGGCTGGAGGAGTTCGTCGACACCGGCGACGTCTCCTTCTCCGCCCGCCACCTGACGGTCACCGTCGACGGCGGCAAGCAGATCCTCAAGGACGTCTCCTTCGGCGTCCCCGAGAAGTCGCTGATCGCCGTCATCGGCCCCTCCGGCTCCGGCAAGTCCACCCTCCTCAAGGCGCTCACCGGCTACCGGCCCGCCAACGAGGGCGACGTCCTCTACGACAACCGGAATCTCTACAAGCAGTTCGCCGAGCTGCGCCAGCGCATCGGCCTCGTCCCGCAGGACGACATCCTGCACAAGGAGCTCACCGTCCGGAAGGCGCTGCGCTACGCCGCGAAGCTCCGCTTCCCCGGTGACACCGCGGCCTCCGAGCGCGAGGCCCGGATAGACGAGGTGCTGCGCGAGCTCAAGCTCGACATCCACAAGGACAAGAAGGTCACCGCCCTCTCCGGCGGCCAGCGCAAGCGCGTCTCGGTGGCCCTGGAGCTGCTGACCAAGCCGTCGCTGATCTTCCTGGACGAGCCCACCTCCGGCCTCGACCCGGGCATGGACCGCGACGTCATGCAGCTGCTGCGCGGCCTCGCCGACGACGGCCGCACGGTCCTGGTGGTCACCCACTCCGTCGCCGAGCTCGCGCTCTGCGACAAGCTGCTCGTCATGGCCCCCGGCGGTTCCGTCGCCTACTTCGGCCCGCCGGAGGAAGCGCTCAACTTCTTCGGCTACGAGACCTGGGCGGACGTCTTCTCGGCCTTCGAGAACTACCGCGACTACGACTGGTCGGGCCGCTGGCGCGGCTCGCAGCACTACCAGATGTACGCGGCCGACATCGACGCCGTCGCCCCGCAGTCGGTGCACGTCCAGCCGCAGATGGTGCGCCCGCCGAAGGCCCAGAGCTGGGGCTCCCAGCTGTGGACGCTGATGCGCCGCTACGCCTCCGTCATCGCCTCGGACCGCGGCTTCATGGCCCTGATGCTGCTCCTGCCGGCCGTCCTCGGCGGAGTCAGCACGGTGATCCCGTCCGACTTCGGCCTCGGGCCGGCGAGCAAGGGCCACTTCAACCAGGACGCCGGCACGATCATGCTGATCCTCGCGGTCGGCATGTGCTTCTCCGGCGCCGCCAACTCCGTCCGTGAGCTGATCAAGGAACGGGTGATCTACGAACGGGAGAGGGCCGTCGGCCTGTCCCGCTCCGCGTACCTGATGTCCAAGGTGGTCGTCCTCGGCCTGATCACCGCGGTGCAGGGCGCCCTCATCTGCGCCATCGGCTTCTCGGTCCGCGAGCTGCCGGAGAACGGCCTGGTCTTCAAGGCGGCACCCGCCCTGGAGCTCTGCCTGGTGATCATCGCCCTGGGCTTCACCTGCATGATGATCGGCCTGGTCATCTCCGCGCTGGTGAAGACCTCCGAGAAGACCATGCCGCTGCTGGTCATGTTCGCGATCGTCCAGGTCGTCTTCACCGGCATCCTGTTCAAGATCTACGACTCGCCGGGCATCGAGCAGTTCGCCTGGCTGATGCCGGCGCGCTGGGCCATCGCCGGCGCCGGCACCACGCTCGACCTCTCGCACATCATGGCTCCGTTCGACAAGAGCAGGCCCCCCAAGCTCGACCCGCTCTGGGAGCACACCGCCACCCAGTGGTCGATCGACATCGTGGCCCTGCTCGTCATCGGCATCGCCTGTGGCTTCGCAGTCGCACGTTTGCTGCGCCGCCACGAGCCGGAGGTCATGCGCAAGTAGTCCCGCGCCCCTCTGCCCCACGCACGCCGAAGGGCGGCACCCGCACCGGGTGCCGCCCTTCGGCGTACGTCGCTGTCCGCGCACTCGGCCTTAGTAGGCGGAGTTCACGTTGTCCATGGAGCCGTAGACCTTCCACGCGTAGTTGCACGCGGCGGTGATGTTGGCGACCGGGTCGTAGATGTCCCAGGAGGTGCCCTCGACGTGGTACGCCTTGAAGGTCGGGTCGATCACCTGGAGCAGGCCCTTGGAGGGGATGCCCTTGGCGGCGTTGGAGTCCCAGAGGTTGATGGCCTTCGGGTTACCGGTCGACTCCCGCATGATGTTGCGGTGGATGCCGTTGTAGGAACCCGGGATGCCCTTGGCCTTCATGACGTCGAGGGCTTCCTTGATCCAGCCGTCGAGGTTGTTGGCGTAGGTCTTCGGGGCCGGGGCCGGGGCGGGCGCGGCCTGGACCGGCTTGCGCTCCTGGGAACGGCTCGCGGCCTCCTTCTCGGCGCGCTCCTTGTCGGCCTTCGCCTTGGCGGCGGCCTCGGCGTCCGCCTTCTTCTTGGCCTCGGCCTGCGCCTTCGCCTGCTTGGCGGCGTTGTCGGCCTGCTTGCCGAGCTGCTCCTGCTGCTCCTGGACGCCGAAGGCCTCGGCGGTCCACGCGACGGGCTTGACGGCGATGGGCTGCTTCTCCGCGTCGGCGGAGCCCGGTATCGCGGCGAACGTCAGAGCGGCGACGCCCGCGGCGGCGACGCCGGCGGCGGAGAACTTCTGGATCTTGGACAGGCGGCTATAACCAGAGATGGGGGAGCGCATGCTGAGGGGAACCTTCCGATCGCACGAAGTCGCAGTGGCCCGGAGCGGCGCGAATGAGCGCCGCGTCTCGATCGACGGCGCCGTGCGACGGGAGAATTCTTAGCGGCCGCAAAATGCTGTGGCAAAGGGGTGACGTACTACCCGGCTTCGTTGCCGAGGGTGCAGCGGGGAGGGGCAAAGGGAAGGTCAAAAGGGCCCCTGCCACCCGCTTACGCCGGTTTTATGCGCCCACTAGGCGGGGTCGTAGGTGACGTGCGTCCTATGTGCGGGGTCACACCGGGCGAGCGCTCCCGTCGCCCGGCGCGACCGGTTCCGCACACAGCGTGCCCGTCCCGGGCTCAGACCTCCACCAGCACCTGATCGAGGCTCTTGCGCACCAGGTCCGGCACCTGGCAGTCGTCCGCCGGATAGCCCACGGGGATCACCGCGAACGCCTTCTCGTTCACGGGACGGCCCAGCGCCTCGGACAGGAAACGCATCGGGCTCGGCGTGTGCACCAGGGCGGCGAGCCCCGACAGGTGCAGCGCGGACAGCAGCATCCCGACCGCGATGCCGACCGACTCGTCCACGTAGTAGTGCTTGCGCTTCTCCCCGCCCTCGCCGAGCCAGTACCGCTGCTGGAAGACCACGATCAGCGCGGGCGCGTCCGTCAGGTGCGGCTTGACCTCGTCCGTGCCCAGCGGCCGCAGGGCCGCCAGCCACTCCTCGCCCAGCCGGCCCGCGTACGAGAGCTGCTCCTCCTCCTCGGCGGCGGCACGGATGCGCCGCCGCACCCCGGGGTCCTTCACCAGGACGAAGGTCCACGGCTGCTGGTGCGCCCCGGAGGGCGCGGTGGCCGCGCATGCGATGGCGTCCCAGACCACCTGCTCCGGCACCGGATCGGCGGAGAACTGCCGCACCGTCCGCCGCCCGTCCATCCGCTCGCGCAGCTCGGCGGCGCGGGCGAGGGACTCCTGGACGGGCATCCGAGGGGGCCGGTAGGGCACGGGCCGGTAGGCGTCGCCGTGGGTGGGTGTCCACTGGGTTGGTATAGACATGGCAAGTACATGCCCACGGCGGGGGCCGGGCAGCCACCCGACCACCGGCCTAGGCCGAACGACTCAGGCCCGGCCGCCGCCGGCCCGATCCCCGGCCCCGCGGCCCTCGCTACGGTTAAGGCCATGACCAATGGCCCCCGCTCCGGCCTCACCGCAGTGAGCACCGCACTCCTCGCCATGAGCAGACACCTGCAGGTGCACGACGTCCTCAAGACGATCGTCGTCTCCGCCCGGGAACTGCTGGACGCCCGGTACGCGGCCCTCGGCGTCCCGGACGACCACGGCGGCTTCGCCCAGTTCGTCGTCGACGGCGTCAGCGACGAGCAGTGGAAGGCCATCGGCCCCCTGCCCCGCCAGCACGGCGTCCTCGCCGCGATGATCCAGCACGCGACACCCGAGCGCCTCGCCGACGTCCGCTCGGACCCCCGCTTCGGCGGCTGGCCCGCCGCCCACCCCGACATGCGCGACTTCATCGGCATGCCGGTCGCGGACGGCGACGAGGTCCTCGGAGCGCTCTTCCTCGCGAACAAGAAGCGCCCCGCCCGCACCGGCGAGCCGCCCTGCGGCCTCGAGGAGGCCGGGCCCACCTGCGGCTTCACCGCGGAGGACGAGGAGCTGCTGAGCGTGCTCGCCCAGCATGCGGCCATAGCCCTCACCAACGCCCGCCTCTACGAGCGCAGCCGCGAGCTGACCATCGCCGAGGAGCGCGCCCGCCTCTCCCACGAGCTGCACGACGCCGTCGCCCAGAAGCTCTTCTCGCTGCGGCTGACCGCCCAGGCCGCCGCCGCGCTCGTCGACCGCGACCCCGCCCGCGCCAAGGAGGAGCTGCACGAGGCCGCCCGGCTCGCCGCGGAGGCCACCGACGAGCTGCGGGCCGCGGTCGTGGAGCTGCGGCCCGCGGGGCTGGACGAGGACGGCCTCGTCGCGACCCTGCGCACCCAGATCCAGGTCCTCGACCGGGCCCACACCGCCAAGGTCACCTTCGCCTCCCACGGAGTACGGGCCCTGCCGGCCGCCCAGGAGGAGGCCCTGCTGCGCGTGGCCCAGGAGGCCCTGCACAACGCCCTGCGCCACTCCGGAGCGGGCCGCGTCCAGGTCACCCTCACCCGGGTGGGCCAGGGCGCGGCGCTGTGCGTCGCCGACGACGGCTGCGGCTTCGAGCCCGACGCCGTCCGCCGGGCCGGGCGCCACCTCGGCCTCGTGTCGATGCGGGACCGCGCGAGCGGCGTCGGCGGCAGTCTGACCGTTACCTCGGAGCCCGGGATGGGCACCGCGATCGAGATGGAGGTGCCCGGTGGCTGAAGAAAGCAGGGGCAGCGCAGAGCGCTTCGACCAAAGGGGGGCGGCGGGCGACGGGCGGGCGATCCGCGTGGTGCTGGTGGACGACCACCAGGTGGTCCGCAGGGGCCTGCGCACCTTCCTGGAGGTCCAGGACGACATCGAGGTGGTGGGGGAGGCTGCGGACGGCGCCGAGGGCGTCGAGCGCACGGAGGAGCTGCGCCCGGACGTCGTCCTCATGGACGTGAAGATGCCCGGGACCGACGGGATCGAGGCGCTGCGCCGGCTGCGGGAGCTGGAGAACCCCGCCCGGGTGCTGATCGTCACGAGCTTCACCGAGCAGCGCACGGTCATCCCGGCCCTGCGCGCGGGGGCGGCGGGCTACGTCTACAAGGACGTGGACCCCGACGCCCTGGCGGGCGCGATCCGCTCGGTGCACGCGGGCCACGTCCTGCTGCAGCCCGAGGTGGCCGGGGCGCTGCTGTCGCAGGAGGAGGCCGGGGGCGGCGGCCAGGGGCGGGGCAACGCGCTGACCGAGCGGGAGCGGGAGGTGCTGGCGCTGATCGCGGACGGCCGTTCGAACCGGGAGATCGCCCGTGCGCTGGTGCTCTCGGAGAAGACAGTCAAGACCCACGTGTCGAACATTCTGATGAAGCTGGACCTCGCCGACCGCACACAGGCGGCGCTCTGGGCCGTCCGACATGGGATCGGAGCCTGACCGGCACGGGCCCGCGGCAAAGCGGAACGTCGCGTTCTGATCAGAGATTCATACGACCGTGTGGTGGTCGCCCCGGCCCCGCAACCCGAATGGCCGCGGCCCGTTCTCCATGGCGTACCGCGGCGGCTGGCCGTGGCAACGCCCTAGGAAGGTCATAAGAAGAGTGAAGAACATGAAGAAGGCCGCAGTCATCACCATCGCCGCCGGCGGTCTCGCCCTCGCCGGTGCCGGTGCCGCTTCCGCGCACCAGGCCGACGGCAAGGCGCAGAACTCCCCGGGTGTCGCCTCCGGCAACGTCGTCCAGGTTCCGGTGAAGGTCGGCGCCAACCTCTGCGGCAACACCATCAGCATCGTCGGCGTGCTCAACCCCGCCGCCGGCAACCTCTGCGTCAACAAGTAATACCGGTGCATCCCGCCTGCCCGGCGCGCCCTGCATAGCCCGGGCAGGCGCGGGCGAGCAATCGTCCGAACGAGGGCAACACCGCCGATGGCCGTGCCGTCGGCGGTGCGCTGGCGTTCATCACTACGCGACCCCGCGGCTGGGGCCGCCGAGAACGTCAGCAGAAGGAAGACCCTCACCATGAACAGTGCCAAGAAAGCCGCTCTCGCCCTGGCGGTCACGGGGCTCGCCGTCGGTTCCACCGTGGGCGTCGCGTCCGCTCACGACCGTGGTGACCGCCACGACCACAGCGACCGCCAGGTGCACGAGCACCGCCACCACCCGGGTGGCGCCGTCGCCAACGGCGTCGCCAAGGGCTCGCCGGGCGTCGTCTCCGGCAACGTCATCCAGGTGCCGGTGCAGGTGCCGCTGAACATCTGCGGCAACACCATCGACATCCTGATCGGCCTGCTGAACCCGACCTTCGGGAACACCTGCGTCAACGCCAGCAGCGGCTGGGACGAGCACCGCAGCTTCCACGAGCACCGCGGTCACCACGACAAGCACGGCCACGACGGCGGTCACTGGAACGGCCACAGCCGGCACGACGGCCACAACGGTCACAACGGTCACAACGGCCACTGGGGTGGCCACGACGGGCGTCACTGACCCGTACCGGCACGACGGGAAGGCCTCGCGGACCTCTGGACCGCGGGGCCTTCCCGTGCCTCACGCACTTCCCGTACGACCGGCGGTCACCGCCTCAGTGCCGCTTGCGGGCCCGCTCCTCGACGATCGCGTTGTACGCGGCGACCTGGGCCCGGCGGGCCGTCCGTTCCACCGGCCGCAGCGCCTGCGCCCGCGCCGCTATCTCCGACGCGCTCACCGCGGCCCCGTGCTCACGGCCGCCGCCGTCCCCCGGCTCGTGGGCGATCGCGATCAGCGCCCCCACGCGCTGCGCCAGCTCCAGCACGCGCACGGCCCGCGGCGGATACCCCGGTGCCAGCACCTCGCGCCCGCGCTCGGCCCGCGCCCGGTACGCCTCCAGTGCTGCCTGCGCCACCGGTCCCGAGCCCGCCACGTCCAGCCGCGAGAGCACGTCCGTGGCCTCCCGCAGGGCCTCCGCGAGCTCCCGCTCGGCCTCCCCGAGGGAGGGCACGTCCGCCGGCGGCGCGTCCCGTACGGGCAGGCAGTGCCAGACGACCTCGACGTGCACGTCGCCCTCCGGCCCGGCCTCGGACACCTCCGGTACGAGCCCCAGCGCGGCCCCCGTGGCGACGACCGCCTCCCCGGCCTCCAGGGCGCGGGCATTGAACTCCGGCGGGCCGCTGAGGCCCAGCGGGTGGCCGGGGGCCGGCAGGGCGAGGCGCAGTCCGGTGGCCCCCAGCGCCCGCAGCCGGCCGAGAGCGAGCGTCAGGCCGACGGGGCCGGATTCACCGGGAAGGCCCACGACGCGGTGGACGGCGTCATCCCCGGTGATCTGGTGCGCGGCGTCATCAGGTGCGGCAAACCCGGCAATGAGGGCATTTCCCCACGCGGTGAGCCGTCCTGAGCGATGTTCATCGAGCATGGCCACCAGCCTAAGGACTGGTGTCCCCGGCGGGTGGCGTAGGTTTTCCCTGGGGGCTGCGCTTACCGGCGCCGCGACGACGAGACTGCAATGGGAGACAACGCGCTCATGAGCGAAGTGCTGGAACTGGTGGACGTATCCGTGGTCCGCGAGGGCCGGGCTCTGGTGGACCAGGTCTCCTGGTCGGTCAAGGAGGGGGAGCGCTGGGTCATCCTCGGCCCCAACGGTGCCGGCAAGACCACCCTCCTGAATGTCGCCTCCAGCTACCTCTTCCCGACCACGGGCACGGTCAAGGTCCTGGGCGAGAAGCTCGGCGCGGTCGACGTCTTCGAGCTGCGCCCGCGCATCGGCGTGGCCGGCATCGCCCTCGCCGACAAGCTGCCGCGCAGCCAGACCGTCCTGGAGACCGTCCTCACCGCCGCCTACGGCATGACGGCCACCTGGCAGGAGAGCTACGAGGAGGTCGACGAGCAGCGCGCCCGCGCCTTCCTCGACGTCCTCGGCATGACGGACCTGCTGGACCGCAAGTTCGGCACCCTCTCCGAGGGCGAGCGCAAGCGCACCCTCATCGCCCGCGCGATGATGACCGACCCCGAGCTGCTGCTCCTCGACGAGCCCGCCGCAGGTCTCGACCTCGGCGGCCGCGAGGACCTCGTGCGCCGCCTCGGCCGGCTCGCCCGCGACCCGCTCGCCCCCTCGATGATCATGGTGACCCACCACGTCGAGGAGATTCCCGCGGGCTTCACCCATGTCCTGATGATCCGTCAGGGCAAGGTGCTGGCCGCCGGCCCCGTCGAGCTGGAGCTCACCTCCCGCAACCTCTCCCACTGCTTCGGCCTCCCGCTGGTCGTCGAGCGCCGGGGCGACCGCTGGACGGCCCAGGGCCTGCCGCTCTCCTGACCCGCAACCAGGGCGCCCGGCTCCCCGGGCACCCTGTCCCGGGGGCGGTCACCGCGCCTACCATGACCATGTGGACACATGGGTGTGGTGGCTGGTGGCCGCCGTCGGACTGGGCATCCCGCTGGTGGTGACCGCGATGCCCGAGTTCGGCATGCTCGCTCTCGGCGCCGTCGCCGCCGCCGTGACCAATGCGCTCGGTGCGGGCACCGTGGCGCAGTTCGTCGTCTTCGCCGCCGTCTCCATAGCCCTCATCGCGGTCGTGCGCCCGGTCGCCATGCGGCACCGCGCCCAGCGACCCGAGCTGGCGAGCGGCGTGGAAGCCCTCAAGGGACGGCAGGCCGTCGTTCTGGAGCGGGTCGACGGCAGTGGCGGCCGGATCAAGCTCGCCGGCGAGATCTGGTCGGCCCGCGCCCTCGACTCCGAGCGCACCTTCGAGGCCGGCGAGCACGTCGACGTCGTCGAGATCGAGGGCGCCACGGCCATTGTGATGTGACGCGGTGCCCGTGACGGCCGTGTCCGACAAAGCGGTGTCCGCCGAAGCGATGTCCGTGAAGTGCAGTCAACGCCTGCACGGCGGCACCGCGTTCTGAAAGACTCGAACTGGATCAACCCGGTCCACCCGATCAACGACCAGAGGCACGGGGAGCCCCGATGGAACCGATCATCATCGTCCTGATCATCTTGGTGGTGCTCGTCTTCATCGCCCTCATGAAGACGGTGCAGGTCATTCCGCAGGCCAGCGCCGCCATCGTGGAGCGCTTCGGCCGCTACACCCGCACCCTCAACGCCGGCCTGAACATCGTCGTCCCCTTCATCGACTCCATCCGTAACCGCATCGACCTGCGCGAGCAGGTCGTGCCGTTCCCCCCGCAGCCGGTGATCACCCAGGACAACCTGGTCGTCAACATCGACACCGTCATCTACTACCAGGTGACCGACGCCCGCGCCGCCACCTACGAGGTCTCCAGCTTCATCCAGGCCATCGAGCAGCTCACCGTCACCACCCTGCGCAACATCATCGGCGGCATGGACCTGGAGCGGACCCTCACCTCCCGCGAGGAGATCAACGCCGCCCTCCGCGGCGTCCTCGACGAGGCCACCGGCAAGTGGGGCATCCGCGTCAACCGCGTCGAGCTCAAGGCCATCGAGCCCCCGACCTCCATCCAGGACTCGATGGAGAAGCAGATGCGCGCCGACCGTGACAAGCGCGCCGCGATCCTCACCGCCGAGGGCATCCGCCAGTCGCAGATCCTCACCGCCGAGGGCGAGAAGCAGTCCGCGATCCTGCGCGCCGAGGGCGAGGCCCGGGCCGCCGCCCTGCGCGCCGAGGGCGAGGCCCAGGCCATCCGTACGGTCTTCGAGTCCATCCACGCCGGAGACGCCGACGAGAAGCTCCTCGCCTACCAGTACCTCCAGATGCTCCCGAAGATCGCCGAAGGCGACGCCAACAAGCTCTGGATCGTGCCCAGTGAGATCGGCGACGCCCTCAAGGGCCTGAGCGGCGCCGTCGGCAACCTCGGCCCCATGGGCGGCGCGCCCAAGTCCCCCCGGTCCCCCAAGGAGTCCCCGCGCCGGGAGCAGCCCGGCATCGACTGACGGCCGTCCTCTCCTGCATGATCAGCAAGGCCCCTCGACCTTCCACGGCGGGGAGGCGACACCCTGATCATGAAGGAGATGGCCTTGTCCATCTGGGAAGCACTCGCGGTCTTCGCCGCCGGCATCGGCGCGGGCACCATCAACACCATCGTCGGCTCCGGCACCCTGTTCACCTTCCCGGTGCTCCTCGCCGTCGGCCTGCCGCCGGTGACCGCCAACGTCTCCAACACCATCGGCCTGGTCACCGGCAACATCAGCGGCACCCTCGGCTACCGGCGTGAACTCCGCGGCCAGCGCGCCCGCGCCGTCCGCCTCGGCCTCACCGCCCTCGTCGGCGGCCTCGCCGGAGCCGTCCTGCTGCTCGCCCTGCCCTCGAAGGCGTTCGACGCCATCGTGCCCGCCCTCATCGGCATCGCGCTGGTCCTCGTCATCCTCCAGCCCCGGCTCGCCAAGGCCCTGGCCCGCCGCCGCGAACGCAACGGCACCGAGGGCGAGCGCAGCGACGGCGGCCCCGGCCTCCTGGCCGGCCTGCTCCTCGCCAGCGCCTACGGCGGTTACTTCGGCGCGGCCCAAGGGGTCCTCTACCTCTCCCTCATGGGCCTGCTCCTGCGTGACGACCTCCAGCGCATCAACGCCCTCAAGAACCTCCTGGCCGTCATCGTCAACGGCGTCGCCGCGCTCGTCTTCGTCTGCGTCGCCCACGTCGACTGGACTGCCGCCCTGCTCGTCGCCGCCGGCTCCACCCTCGGCGGGCAGATAGGCGCCAAGGTCGGCCGCCGCCTCTCGCCCACGGCGCTGCGCGGCGTCATCGTCGCCGTGGGCGTCGTGGCCATCGTGCAGATGCTGCTGCGCTAGGCCGCCGAGCCGCGCCGGACGGGGGCGCCGTACGCCCCCGTCGCCAGCAGCAGCGACTCCGCCGGAGTGGGCTCGAACGGAAGGCTCAGCAGCGGCATCCCCGCCTGCTCCGGCGTGCGGTCCGCCTTGCGGTGGTTGTCCTCCGCGCAGGCCGCGACCGTATTCAGCCAGCTGTCCTCGCCGCCGCGCGACCGGGGCACCACGTGGTCCACGGTCGTGGCCCGCCGCCCGCAGTACGCGCACCGGTGCCTGTCCCGCACCAGCACCCCCCTCCGCGACCAGGGCGCCCGTCTTCGGAACGGCACCCGGACGTACCGGCAGAGCCTGATCACCTGCGGTGCGGGTACGTCGATCGCGGTGCCCCGCACCCGGCGCCCGGGGCGGGCCTGCTCGACCACGGCCTTGCCCTGCAGTACGAGCACCACCGCACGCCGCAGCGACACCGTCGCCAGCGGCTCGAAGCTCGCATTGAGGACCAGCGTCTCCCGCATCCCGGCCACCTCCCGGATCACCCCCGCCCCAGCGGCGAGGTGGCTCAACTGTGCCGGGGCAATTGCGCAGCGGACAACGCAATTTCGATGCAGCGAAAGGGAGTTGATGGGGAGTCCGGCGAAGCGGGCAGGGGAGAAGGCGGGGCGACGAAGGGGGGGGGCAACGCTCCGGGCCCTTCCCCCGTGACGAACACGGGCCCGGAGCGTACGGCAGCGGACGCGGTCGCCCGGCACGCAGCCCGGCTCCGGCAGACCGCGGGCGCAACTGCGCCCCGCCGCCCCCGCCACTGCGGTGTCCACTGCCCGACGGCCATGCGGGGCCGTCAGCCATGCACCACTGTGCGATTCAAGGGCGGCGGGGCGCAACGGATTTTCCGGTCGCACCACGCCGGTACGGGCCCGCGCCTCACCTGCGACGGACCCGCGCAGGAGCCTCAGCCCGCGGCCGGCGCCTCGTACTCACCGATCAGGTGGGCCCGTCCCAGCGCGTGGAACCGCAGGTGGAAGCCCACCACCGCCGGCGAGGCCTCGGCGTCCGGGCCGAGCTTCTCCCGATCCACCGCGTACACCGTGAACACGTAGCGGTGCGACCCGTCCCCCGGCGGCGGAGCGGCCCCGCCGAAGTCCCGCGTGCCGTAGTCGTTGCGCGCGTGCACCGCGCCCGCCGGAAGCCCCTTCATGTCCCCGCCGCCCGCGCCCGCCGGAAGCTCCGTCACCGAGGCCGGGATGTCGAACAGCACCCAGTGCCAGAACCCGCTGCCCGTCGGCGCGTCCGGGTCGTAGCACGTCACCGCGAAGCTCTTCGTGTCCGCGGGGAAGCCCTCCCAGCGCAGCTGCGGGGAGAGGTTCCCACCGCTGTGGACCTGATCCCGGCCGAGCGTCCCGCCGTCCGTCAGATCGTCGCTCGCCACCGTGAACGAGGGCACCGGCGGATGGAAATCGTGGGGGAGCGGCCGTCGCTTCTGCTCGGACACTTCTGCGCCTCCTGTAACGCCCGGGAATGCTGCGGAACACTGAAGACGTCAGCCTAACGAGCCCTCAGGGGCCGCGGCTGAGACCATACGAAGCGTGCTTCGACAGTTTGGCCCCATCGGACGACCGGCCGGCCGCGCCCTGCGCACCCTGACCGTCCTCCTCGCCGCCCTCCCCCTGCTCCTCCTGCCCGGCTGCTCCTCCTCGGACGCCGGCGGCGGCAGGAAGGGCGGGGGCGGCGGCGCCTCGACCGCCGCACCGCCCGCACCCTCATGGGCGCACGGCATGAAGACCGTCTCGCGGGAGAAGCTGCCGCCCGAGGCCCGCAAGACCCTCGACCTCATCGACAAGGGCGGGCCCTTCCCGTACGACAAGGACGGCACCGTCTTCGGCAACTACGAGAACCGGCTGCCGAAACAGACCCGCGGCTACTACCACGAGTACACCGTCCCCACGCCCGGCGCCCGCAACCGCGGCGCCCGCCGCATCATCACCGGCAACCGCGCCGAGCGCTACTACACCAGCGACCACTACCAGACCTTTGAAGCGGTGGTACAGCCATGACCGACCTGCTGCCCGCCCCCGGACTCACCGGACTCCTCCTCGGCACGACCCCGCCCGGCGTCTACCGGCTGCCGCCCACCGACACCACCCCCCGCGTCGTGTCGCTCGCCGCAGAGGCCGAGTGGCGCGGGGCCACCCTGCACCTCGGCGGGGTGACCACCAAGACGGCCTTCCTCGAGCGGTGCGCCGGCGACCTGGAGTTCCCCGAGTGGTTCGGCCGCAACTGGGACGCCCTCGCCGACTGCCTCACCGACCTCTCGTGGTGGCGCGAGGAAGGCAAGGCGCGCGGCTACCTGGTCCTCGCCGAGGAGTGGACGGCCTTCCGCAAGGCGTCGCCGAAGGACGCCCGCACGGCGGAGGCGGTCTTCGGCGACGCCGTCGACTACTGGGCCGGGGCGGAGACACCGCTGGCGGTGCTGCTGGGGTGACCCGTGGGAGGCGGGCGGTGCGCCGCGGCCGGCCTGGACATGACCGTCAGAGCCAGTTGCGCCGGCCGCCGACCTCCGCCAGCCACTGGTTGAGGTACGCCGCCCAGTCCGTCTGCCCGTACGCGTGCAGGTCGACCGTGAACGACCGGTAGGTGTCGCTGCCCTCGGAGAACAGCCCCGGCTTCTTGTCCATCTCCAGCACGACGTCCATCTCGCGGTCGTCCGCGACGAACGACAGCTCGACCTCGTTCAGCCCCCGGTACTGCGACGGGGCGCGGAACTCGATCTCCTGGTAGAAGGGCAGCCGCTGGCGTGTCCCCCGGATCTGCCCCCGCTCCAGGTCCGCGCTCTTGAAAGCGAAGCCCAGCTGCCCGAACGCGTCCAGGATCGCCTGCTGCGCCGGCAGCGGGTGCACATTCACCGGATCGAGGTCGCCGGAGTCCACGGCGCGGGCGATCGCCAGGTGCGTCGTCACCCCGACGTCCATGCCCGTCAGGTTCCGCCCCAGGAAGGTGGTGACCGGCGTCTCCCACGGGATCTCCAGCCCGAACGGCACCGAGTGCACCGCCCCGGCCTGCACCTCGAACGCCCCGCCCAGCTGCATGCGGGTGAACTCGACGTCCTGCTTGTACTCGCTGTCGTCGCCCTCGACCTCCACCCGGGCCTGCAGCCCGATGGACAGGCTCTGGATCTCCTGCGCGACGGAACCGCCCTGGATCCGCACCTCGCCCTGGACGATGCCGCCGGGGACGACGTTCTCCTCGAACAGCACCGTCTCCACCGAGGCGCCCCCGGCGCCCAGGCTCGCCAGCAGCTTCTTGAACCCCATGACCGCGACCTCTCCTTACCGGACCCGCGCCCCCACTGATTCGGAGCGAGTCCTTCCGTTCTTGTCCGTTACGCTCGATCGGCATGATCGCCGCGCCTGACCGTATGCCAATCGCCCGCGACTTCTTCGACCGTCCCGTCCTGGAGGTCGCCCCCGAGCTGCTGGGCCGGACCCTCGTCCGTACGACCTCCGACGGACCGATCGAGGTCCGCATCACGGAGGTCGAGGCGTACGCGGGCGAAGCGGACCCCGGCTCCCACGCCTACCGCGGCCGGACCGAGCGCAATGCCTCGATGTTCGGACCGCCGGGGCATGCGTATGTCTACTTCATCTACGGCATGTGGTTCAGCCTCAACCTCGTCTGCGGGGAGGAGGGCACCGCGAGCGGCGTCCTCCTCAGGGCGGGCGAAGTGATCAAGGGGCAGGACCTGGCCCGGGAACGCCGCCCCAAGGCGCGCAAGGACCGGGAGCTGGCGCAGGGCCCCGCCCGCCTGGCCACGGCACTGAGTGTCGACCGCAGTCTGAACGGCACGGACATCTGTGCAGGCCCCGGCGCCCCGCTCGCCGTCCTCGCCGGCCACCCCGTCTCCCCGGACCGGATCCGCAACGGCCCGCGCACGGGCGTGGGCGGCGAGGGGGCCGCTCACCCGTGGCGCTTCTGGGCGGACGGCGACCCGACGGTCAGCCCGTACCGCGCCCACGTGCCGCGCCACCGCGGAGGACGCGGCGAGCGAGGACCCGGCAAGACGGCCCGACAGGCCGGTGCTTGACTCTCGGACGCCGAGGACCTAACGTAGCCCGAGCCGCTTGAGACGGACGTGCCGTGTGCACGGACCGGTGAGCGGCACAATCACTACTAGAGGTCCACCCCGGATCGGGGTCATATTTTGCTGTGCCGAAATATGACGACGATCGGCTCGATTAGGAGCCGACGGGAAAAGCCGCTAAAGTAGTGAACACCCCGCCGACAGGGGATCGGAAAACGAATTCGAGCCGGGAACGGCACGGAAAACGATCTGATAGAGTCGGAACACGAAATACCGAAGGGAAGCGCCCGGAGGAAAGCCCGAGAGGGTGAGTACAAAGGAAGCGTCCGTT
>NZ_JBAMDC010000121.1:0-17033 GCF_036961605.1 Streptomyces sp. KLMMK | reverse complement strand
TCGCCCGCTTCCCCGAGACCCTCGTCTCCGCCGGCCCCCCGTCCAAGGCGGGCCGCGTCCAGGCCTGGGTCGTCGGCCCCGGCCTCGGCGACGGCCCCGAGGCCCGGCAGGCCCTGGAAGACGTCCTCGCCTCGGACGTACCCGTGCTCGTGGACGCGGACGGGCTGCGGCTGATGCCGGCCGACACCGTACGGGGCCGGGCGGCGGAGACCGTCCTGACCCCGCACGCCGGGGAGGCCGCGGCCCTGCTGGGTGTCTCGCGCGACCGGGTCGAATCCGGCCGCCTGGCCGCCGTCCGCGCCCTCTCCGAACGCTACGGCGCCACCGCCCTCCTCAAGGGCTCCACGACCCTGATCGCCTCCACGGGCGGCCCCGGCCACGGCCGCCGCACGGTCCGCGTCAACCCGACGGGGACGCCGTGGCTGGCCACGGCAGGGAGCGGCGACGTCCTGTCGGGACTCACGGGGTCCCTGCTGGCGGCGGGGCTGCCGGGCTGGGACGCCGCCGCCGCCGGGGCGTACCTGCACGGGCTGGCGGCCCGGGAACGGGGGGCTGCGCCGCTGACGGCGATGGGGGTGGCGGAGGAGTTGCGGGGGGCGTGGCGGGGGGTGCTCACTTCCGATCGGCGATGAGGGTCAGTTCGGAGCCGGCGGCGAGGGCGTCGCGGTTGATGACCGCCCCCGAGTGCCTGACGCGCACATTCAACGGACCCAGGCTCCCGAGCACCCCCAGGTCGATCGGCTCGTCGCTCCCGTCCCGCACAGGGTCGATGATGTTGATCTTCTTGACTGCCGGATAGACGCGCGCCACGTGGGCCAGCCCGGACAGGCCGGAGCTCTCCTTCACGTGGAGCTCCTCCACTTGCGGCAAAGGCTCCAGGTCCACGAGATACCGCAGGTCCTCCCCGTAGACCCGGAGGAACCGCAGCTCGGGAAGCGACGCCAACGGCAGTCGCGTCCGGGCGCGGCCCCCGTGAATCACCAACTGCTGGAGTGTGGGATGCCCTGCCAGGTCGGGCAGCTCTGCGGCGGACGACGCACCGGGGCCGAGGTGCAGGTAGCGGAGCGCACGGGGCAGCCGTACGTCGCGGGACGGCACCCGGAGCCCCAGGTCCTCCCAGTCCAACGTCAGGTCTCGCAACTCCGTCATGGAGGGCAGCGCTCCGAGATCCTCCGGCCAGCCCTCCAACCACAGGTGCAGGGTCTGCAACGCGCTGACGTCCAGTGCGTTCAACCGGAGCACCGGCGGGGTCTCGACGGCGCGCAGGGCCCGCAGCGGAGGGCAGCCGCGCAGCACACCCAGGTCGACATGGCCGCCCTGGCCCCGGAAGGTCACGTCGGCGAGGGCCGGCGTGGCGAGATCCATCAGGTCCTCGGCGGTCTCCAGCCCTCGGATCTGTACCTGCGGCCGCCCCCCGAGCCGCTTCAACGCAGCCACGTGCTCCCGTGACTTCACCACGAAGTCGAGCCCGTCCTCGTACGCCAGCCGCCCGATCACCGCCTCCGCGTACGCCTCCGTCTCGAACCGGTCCCAGGCCCATGCGAGCTGCGCCCGCACCTCCAGCGAGGGGTGGTCCACGTAGCGGGACAGCAAGGGCAACGCCTTGTCGTCCGCCACCGTCGTCGCCGCAACAACCACCGCATGCGCGACGTCGTCCGTAAGCCCCTCCGGCCCGGGGAGCAGGTCCAGGACCACCCGCCCCGCCGCGGCGAGCGACTTCGCCGCCTCCAGGTCGCGCGGCGGCACCAGCTCGGCCGCCGCCTTCTCCACGCGGGCGCGGACCTCCCAGTCGACCTCCGTCGCGTGTTCGAGGCACGCCGCGGCGAGGAGGTGGAGCCGGGCGCGATGGGCCGGCTCCTTGTCGCCCCGTTCCAGCAGCAGCCGCAACAGCTCCGCGCGGGCGCGCGGCGGGGCGTGGCCGACGGCCATCCGCAGCACGTCCTCCCACTGGTCGTCGTGGGCGTGGTGGACCAGGACGTCGAAGTCCCAGTCGTCCACGGCGGCCTGGGCGCCGAGGTAGTCCTGGAAGGTGCGGTGGATGAAGTCGAGGGTCTCGTTCGTCGGGCGGCGCAGCAGGCCGCTGCGCAGGACGAGGTGGCGCAGTATGTCCTCGGCGCTGCCGCGGGCGGCGACGGACGGCATGGCGGGCAGCGCCCGGTCGAGGATCTCGACGGCCTTGTGCCACTCGATGACCGTACGGCCGTTGCGGATCAGCCAGTAGGCGATCTTCTGCAGCAGGGCCACCTGCTGCGCGTGCTCCAGCTCGGGTCCGTCCTCGCCGACGACCACGCCCCGCTCGCGGTCGCGCCGGACGAGCAGCAATTCCAGGGCGGCGCGGTAGAGCTCCATGCGGCCGTGCGGGAGATACCCCTTGCGGGAGCGGTTGAGGGCGCAGATCAGGGCGCACATCAGGGGGTTGGTGGCGAGCATGCCGAGGTCGCGCTTGGTGACGACGGCCGTGGTGAGGGAGTCGCGGAAGGCGCGCAGGGGCTCGCGGTGGCGCGCGCCCGCCGCGTCGTGCCAGCGGCCGATGAACGAGATGACGTCGCCGCGGCTCATGGGGAGGAGTTCGAGCTCGGTGAAGCCGGCGTCGGCGAGCCAGCCCTCGCGGACGGCGGAGGGGCGGGTGGTGATGACGTAGCGGGCGTCGGGGTAGGCGGCGAGGAGGTCCTTGACCCAGGTCAGGGTGCGGCGGCGGTCGGCCTCGGGGACCTCGTCCACGCCGTCGATCAGCAGCAGCGCGGTGCCTTCGGTGAGTCTGCGGGTGACCCAGCCCTGGGCGGCGGGCAGTCCGGCGAGCGGGCCGGCGGCCGCGGCCAGGAACTCCTCGGGCTGCGGGAGTTCGCCGCGGCGGATGAGCGTACGGAGGGGGAGGGTGAGCGGCAGGCAGCCGCTGAGGTGGCCGAGGCCGGGCGGCAGGTCACCGCGGGCGGTGATGGTGGCGAGCCACTGCAGCAGCGTCGTCTTGCCGGAGCCGGCGGCGCCGCGCAGGAGTACGCGGCGGCGGCCGGCGAGGGCTTCCTCGGCGCGCTTGGGGGAGGGCGTGGAGTTCTCCGGGAGCCACTCCCCCATCGCTCTGGCCTCGGCGCCGCCCGGGCCGCGCGCCGCGCCGCCGGTCAGCTCCAGGCTGAGGTAGGCGGCGTCCAGGGGCCAGGTCTCGCCCTCGCCGTCGGAGAGGGTCAGGCCGATGATGGTCAGTTCGCCGGACTTCTCGACGATGTAGTCGCGCAGGCGCCGTTCGAAGGCCTCGATCTCCAGCTGCCGCGGCGAGGCGAGGGAGCGGGATTCGGGCTTGTGGCCCACGAGCAGGCACTCGCTGAGGAACGCGAAGTCCTGCCAGAGCGTGGCGGACGGGGTGACCGTGAGCCGCCCGTGCCGCCAGCCGTTCGGGTCGGCGCAGACCACCCCGGCGAGCAGGCCGTCCACGAAGACGGCGGCGCCGGACATGCCGGCCCACGGCGAGCCGCCGTCGGCGGGCTGCTGCGGGGACCCGTATTCGCTGTCGAGCACGTGCCGGCCGCTGAGCAGGTTGCTGCCCGGCTTGAGGGAGCCGGCGACCTGCTCGGTGTCGAGCTCGCCGGCTTCGTCGCGCTGGACGTGCGGGTAGCCGATGGCCTGGGCGCCGGGCCAGACCCTCAGGTCGTAGGCACGGCCCCAGACGAGGGGCTCGAAGGCTTCGGCGACGTCCTCGGTGACGAGGTCCCGCTCGCCGACGAGCAGGGCGACGTCGCAGCGGCGGTTGTCGTCGCGCGCCCAGACCACTCTGCAGCGGACCTGCCCGACGCCGCCGGGGACGATCGCCCGCGGGTTCGCGCAGTCGCCGACCACGTGTGCGGCCGTCAGCACCAGATTCGGGGCGAGGAGGTATCCGCTGCCCTGACTCCGTCCGAATACCGCTGCGATACGTTCCTTCGCCGGGTGCACCACTGTCCCCTCCGAGCGCGTTTCCGCTCACCGACGATACGTCAGGAGGAAGGTGGTGACAGGCGGTTCCACCGGAAGCCCGGCCCCGCTCCCCGGCCCCGCCGCACCCGGCCCGGTGCGCCGCCCTCGGCACACCGGGCCGGGCCTCGCGGATACGTCCGCCCTACCCCCGCACTCCGGCCCGCAGCGCGGCCGTGAACCACTCTGTGGCCGGCTCCATGTCCGGCAGCGCCCAGCCGTTGATCACGGCGACGAGCCGCCAGTACTTGCCGTAGCGCGGGTCGTTGCCGGTCTCCAGCCGCTCCAGCAGCCAGGCCCGGAAGTCCGGCCCGTCCTCGCGGCGCGACACCTCCGCGAGGGCGGCGGCGAGCTGGTCGACGTACGGCCGGGCCGCGGGGCTGTCCGGGGCGATCCCGGCCTGCCGCGCCTCGGCCGTACGCTCCTTGATCACCTGCGCCGCGTACTTCGTCCGCTCCCCGTCGGGCCGGCCGGACTCCCGCCAGGCGCGCGTCTGGTCCTCGGCCGCCCGGCGGATCCCGGCCCGGAACTCCTCGTCCTGGACGAGCTCCGCGAGCTCCACCCAGGCGTCGAGCTGCTCCTGCGAGGGGTCCTCCGGCAGCCGGGGCATGCCGTCGCGCATCGAGGCGAGGAAGTCCGGGGCGACGTCCAGGCCCTCGAAGGCGCTGTCGATGAATTCATCGATCAGGCGGCGCCGTTCCTGCTCGGAAAGGGTTGCGAGCTTGTGCATGAGTTCCATCTCCTCGGGCGTCGACCCGCGCCCGGCCACCGCCCGCAGCACGGCCTGACGCAACCGCAAGGTGCGGATCTGCACGTCCAGGGCCTCGGCGTGAACGGCCGCGACCTCGGAGACGGTGATCTCCCGCTCCAGCACCTGCCGGATGACGGGGAGCCCCACGCCGAGGTCGCGCAGCGTCCGCACGAGGCCGAGGCGCGCGAGCGCGTCGGGGCCGTAGAGGCGGTAGCCCGCGGGTGTGCGGTCGGTCGGCGGCACCACGCCCGTGTCGGACCAGAACCGGATGGTCCTGACCGTCAGCCCGGTCAGCCGGGCCAGTTCCCCGATGGAGTGCAGGGAGTACGGGGAGTCCGAGGATTCCGGAGGTTCCGGGGAGTACGCGGTGTCGTCGTCCATGTCCCTCACCTTGGAGTCTCCGGTCGCTGGAGAGTCAACAACGGATTTACCGGCGACCGAATACGGCACAAGCGGCAAATGAGACAAAAAGGGAGAAGTGTGCGCGAGACTTGGCCGCGCATCAACCCCCCATCCCCGGGAGTTCCCATGACACCCACCACCAAGGCCGCCGCCACCGCGGCCGCCACCGCCACGCTCCTCGCCGCCGCGGGCGCCGGCGCGGCCACCGCCGACAGCGTCCCGGTCGGCGTCGCGCACAAGTCCCCCGGCGTGATCTCGGGCAACGTGATCCAGATCCCGGTCTACGTGCCCATCACCCTGTGTTCCCTCAGCCTCAACGTCGTCGGCCTGCTCAACCCCACCTCCGGCAACGTCTGCATCAGCGACTAGCCCCTCCGGGCCGCGCCCGCACCCGCGCGGCCCGGCGGCCCCCTACGGGACGACCCCGGGCAGGCCCCCGACGCCGCGCGCGCCACGTCTCGTCCGAGTGAACGATGATCGGACCACAAGCGGAACGGATCCTTTTAGCAACTCCTCAGAGAAGCGAAAGGATCACCATGGCAACGCCCGGTCCCGTCGAAGGCCTCAACCACCCCCGCATCCAACGGTCATTACGCAGCACCAAGCTGCTCATCAGCAGCTTCGCGGGCCTCAGCCTGTGCACCCTGATCGCCGTCGTCCTCCTGCGCGACCACCACGACCTCGTGACCGACGCCGTCTGGGCGCGGGCGAGCATCGTCGTCGCCGCGTCGCTCCTCATGGCCTGGTTCGCCGCCAGGACGGCCCGCGGCCACAGCCCCTCGTACGCCCGGCTGCGCTTCTCCTCGGGCGGCATGATGGTGGCGATCGCCGTCATCGTCGCGCTGCCGGGCGCGTTTCCGGCATGGCTGAAGGTGGAGCAGGCCGTATGCGGCGTCCTGCTGGCCGGCGTCGTCCTGATCGTCAACAGCAAGCCGATGCGGGCGGCATTCGCCGCCCGGGCCCACTAGTCACAGCCCGCGCCGTACCCCCACCGGCTCGCCCGGTTCGCCTCCGCGACCTTCGCGCTGAGCTGCTCGGCCTCCGTGGCGGGGCGCAGCAGAGCCGGTTCCGCCTCCCAGGCTTCGCCTCCGGCGGGCGGCCGCAGGCGCAGGCGGGCGCCCTCCGCGGCGACGACCTGGGCCAGTCTTCCGCCCCGCGCATCCACGACGAACGCCCCGACGGCGGGCGTCGCACGCTCCGCGCGGGTCGAACACGCGCAGGCGAGCAGGGAATGCCTCGGCCTGAGGTCGATGCCGTGCGCCGTCGCCCATACGTAGATGCCGCACGCGGCCGGCTTCTCCTGCGCGGCGGCCGCCGGGGCAGCCGGGACGACAGGGGCCGCCGGGGCGGCCGGTGCCGCCGGTGCCGACGCGCCGGGGGCGGCCGGCGCCGCCTGGGTGGCCGGTTCGCGACCGATCCTCAGCCAGGCGGTGAGGCGGCGGATAGTGTTGCGCATGTCGACGCTCCTCTGTGGCGTGGGCCATGCCCCCGGGCCGTTCGCCCGGCCGCGGGGGTCCTTCCGACCACCACAGAGTGGCGACGCAACAGGGCCGGAACTACCAGCAGTTGCTGACAGCTCCGGCCATCACCTCGCCGTGCGTCACCTGCCCAGCCAGGCCCCGTAGTTGCTGAACGTCTCGGGCATCCGCCGCTTCGCCGACTCCAGCCCTGCGAACGTCTCGCGGACCGTCGGGTGGTAGCGCGTCTGCTGCGGCGCCACCTTCCGGGCCAGCTGCAGGTTCCTGAAGGCCGCGTCCGTGCGGCCGGTCCACAGCTCGGCCCGGGCGACCTCGGTGTAGTGGTGCGCCCGGCGGGACGGCGGCCAGGCGTCCGGGATCGCCGTCTCCTCGGCTGCGCGCACGGCCTCCGGATACCGGTCCAGTTCGGCGAGAACGCTCACGTGGTGCGCCCCGACGTTGGTCGGCCCGAAGGACAGCCAGTGCACCTTCCCGGCCTCCCCGGTGCGCTCCGCGATCCGCCGCGCCTCGTCCAGGTGGCCCGTGGCGGCGTCCCCGTCCTTGTCCCGGCCCGCGAGCACGGCGGCGCCCAGGTGCAGTTGGCCCGTGACGACGTCGCGCACCCGCCCCGCCTCGGCCTGCGCCAAGGTGGACATGGCGAGCCGCACGAGCCGCTTGCCCGTGCGGTAGTCGCTGGCGCGGAGGTAGGCCAGGGCCCGCAGGTACTGGCGCATCCCGCCGAGAACCGGGTCCGAGGCGCGCTGCGCGGCCCACTCCAGACGGTCCAGGGCGACCGTGCACAGGTCGAGGAAGCCGAGCTTCGTGGTCACGTCGTACGCCGTCCGGTACGCACTGGCCAGGACGCGCCAGCTGCGGTCGCCGGGAGAGGCGTGCGCCGCCGTGGTGGCCTCGTGGATCAGCCCGGGCAGGGCGGCGGCGACCTGCTTGATGTTCGTCGCGCGGACCATGGCGCACAGCGCGTCGGCGTGCGCCTCCAGCTCCGCCAAGGGGCGGGGAGTGACGTCCGGGTCGGGCCCGAGGTCGTAGACGTCCAGCGCCTCCCGGATCGGCTGGATCAGCCCGTCCAGCTGGTCCGCCCGCAGCTCGTCGAGGTAGGGCTGGCCGGTCAGTTCGGTGACGGGCAGGGACAGCGCACGGGCCAGCGCCCCGATGACCGAAGGGCTCGCGGGCAGGACGCCCTGCTCGACCTTGGTCAGGGTGCTGTAGGAGACATGGGCCAGGTCCGACAACCCGCGCTGGGTCAGGCGCCGGACCTTGCGCGCGCGGGCGATGCGCGCGCCGGTGTGCTCGTCATTGTGCGGGGGCATACGGAGCTCCGTTTCTGACGTGACACGGAAACCGTACTCCTGCCCTATGACAGGCCGGGCCGCGAACGGCCCCCGCCCCGGGGGCCGTTCGTGCGTGGCAAGGCGCGCCGCCACCGGACCGTCCGGCCCGGCGCGGACGCGCCCGGCGTCACCCCGCGCTCTCCAGCGCGTCCGCCCTCCGCCGGAGCCCCGCGGCGATGTCGTCCCAGTCGGGACCGTGCAGGTAAAGACTGTCCGCGGCCTCGCGCATCAGGTCCGGCTCGTCGGGGCGCTGGAGGAGGACGAGCCGGTAGGCGAGGTTGCGGATCCAGACCGGAAGGTAGCCGTCGACCAGGTACGGGCTCAGCTCGCGCAGCATCGCGAGCACCTCGTCCGCGCCGGCGAAGGTCAGCCGCTCGACGAAGTAGCGCTCGATGTGCTCGCCGTCGTCGCACGGGGGCGTGGGACGGTACTCGTCGCCGTAGACGCACCGCGCGTACTCGGTCAGGGTCGTGTGCATGGCTCGGAGCCTACGGCGGGGCCGGCGCCCCCTCCCACCGGCCGGGGCGGCGGGCCAGGGGGCAGGCCCCGCCTCACTTCTCCGCGATCACCACAGCGGAAGCGACCCCCGCGTCATGGCTCAGCGACACGTGCCACGACGTCACCCCGAGCTCCTCCGCCCGTGCCGCGACCGTGCCGCGGACCACCAGCCGTGGCTGGCCGCTGCTCTCCGTCGTGACCTCGGCGTCCGTCCACAGCAGGTTCCCGGGGGCGCCCAGGGCCTTGGCCACGGCCTCCTTCGCGGCGAAGCGGACCGCGAGGGAGGCGATGCCGCGCCGCTCGCCGCTCGGCAGGTGCAGCTCGCCGTCCGCGAAGAGCCGCGCCGCCAGCCCGGGCGTACGCCGCAGAGCGGCTTCGAAGCGGTCGATCGCGGCGACGTCGATGCCGACTCCGACGATCATTCGACGGTCACCGACTTGGCCAGGTTGCGCGGCTGGTCGACCTCGTTGCCGCGGGCCGTGGCGAGCTCGCAGGCGAAGACCTGGAGGGGCACCGTGGCGACCAGCGGCTGCAGCAGCACCGGGGTCTGCGGGATCTCGATGAGGTGGTCGGCGTACGGCCGCACCGCCTCGTCGCCCCGCTCGGCGATCACGATCGTCCGTGCGCCCCGCGCCCGGATCTCCTGGATGTTCGACACGATCTTGTCGTGGAGGACGGACCGGCCGCGCGGCGACGGCACGACGACCACGACCGGCAGGTCGCGTTCGATCAGCGCGATCGGCCCGTGCTTGAGCTCGCCCGCCGCGAAGCCCTCCGCGTGCATGTACGCGAGCTCCTTGAGCTTCAGCGCGCCCTCCAGGGCCACGGGGTAGCCCACGTGGCGGCCCAGGAACAGCACCGTGTTCTTGTCGGCCAGGGAGCGGGCCAGCTCGCGGACCGGCTCCATGGTCTCCAGGACCTCCTCCACCTGCCCCGAGATCTGCGACAGCTCGCGGATCACGGAGACGACCTCGTCGCCCCACTTGGTGCCGCGCACCTGGCCCAGGTACAGCGCGACCAGGTAGCAGGCCACCAGCTGGGTCAGGAACGCCTTCGTCGAGGCGACGGCCACCTCCGGGCCCGCGTGCGTGTACAGGACCGCGTCCGACTCCCGCGGGATCGTCGAGCCGTTGGTGTTGCAGATGGCGAGGACCTTCGCGCCCTGCTCCCGCGCGTGCCGCAGGGCCATCAGGGTGTCCATGGTCTCGCCGGACTGGCTGATGGCGATCACCAGCGTCCGCTGGTCCAGGATCGGGTCCCGGTAGCGGAACTCGCTGGCCAGCTCCGTCTCGCAGGGGATGCGGGTCCAGTGCTCGATCGCGTACTTGGCGATCATCCCCGCGTGGTACGCCGTGCCGCACGCCACGATGACGATCTTGTCGGCCTCGCGCAGCACGGACGCCGGGATCCGCACCTCGTCCAGCGACAGCGCCCCCGCGGCGTCGATGCGGCCCAGCAGGGTGTCCGCGACGGCCTTCGGCTGCTCGGCGATCTCCTTGAGCATGAAGTAGTCGTAGCCGCCCTTCTCGGCGGCCGAGGCGTCCCAGTCGACGTGGTACGGACGCACGTCCGCGGGCGCCCCGTCGAAGCCGGTGACGGTCACGCCGTCGCGGCGCAGCTCCACGACCTGGTCCTGGCCCAGCTCGACGGCCTCGCGGGTGTGGGCGATGAAGGCGGCGACGTCGGAGGCGAGGAAGGACTCGCCGTCGCCGAGGCCGACCACGAGCGGGGAGTTGCGGCGCGCGCCGACCACCACGTCCGGCTCGTCCGCGTGCACCGCGACCAGCGTGAACGCGCCCTCCAGCCGGCGGCAGACCTGGCGCATCGACTCGGCCAGGTCGCCGCAGGAGGAGAAGGACTCGGACAGCAGGTGCGCGACGACCTCGGTGTCGGTGTCCGACGCGAGGCCGTGGCCGCGCTCGGTCAGCTCGGCCCGCAGCTCGGCGAAGTTCTCGATGATGCCGTTGTGGACGACGGCGACGCGGCCCGGGTTGTCCAGGTGGGGGTGGGCGTTGGCGTCGTTGGGCGCGCCGTGCGTGGCCCAGCGCGTGTGGCCGATGCCGGTCGGGCCGGACGGCAGCGGCCGGTCGGACAGCTCCTTCTCCAGGTTGGCGAGCTTGCCCGCCTTCTTCGCGGCGGCGAGACCGCCGTCGGCCAGCACCGCGACCCCGGCCGAGTCATAGCCGCGGTACTCCAGCCGCCGCAGCCCCGCCAATACGACATCGAGGGCGGACTGCCCTCCCACATAGCCAACGATTCCGCACATGCGGAGCAGGGTACGGCGCGGGCGGCCCCGCTCGTGGCGGCAACGGCACAACCGCCGGGCCGGGCACCGGATCAGCGGGGCGCCGGGCGGGACATCCGGCAGGCGTCCCGGGGGGCGTTCGGCGGGGCGTTCGGCGGAGGGTCAGCAGCCCCGTTCGATCCGGTCGATGGCGTCCTGCACCATCTCCAGGTACTCGACCTCCTCGCAGCGCGGCTTGCTGCCGAGCTCGTAGCGGTCGAGGCAGTCGTCGAGGTCCTGGGTGAGGTCCTCGTCGGGCAGGTCGTCCGCCAGCTCGGCGCAGACGCGGGCGGCGAAGTCCTCCCGGCCGGCCTCGGCGGATCTCCGGCGCAGGCTTCTGAGAGCGAACACAGACAACACGGGCATCCCTACGTGATGCGGCCGCGTGGTGGGGGGCGTGCGCGTGCGGCCCGCGAGCGGAACGTAGTGGCTGACCGGTCAGTAGGTACAGAGGCCGGTGAAAGTTCACCCACCGTTGCGCCCCGTTACCCGCCGTACGAGTCACCCAAATCCCACGAGAACACCCGTTCCCGCCACCCGGAAGTGAGCACCGGGCGCGACCCGCGCACAATGGGCCCGTGCCGACCACCACAGACCAGCCGCCGCAGCGCCGCCGCGCGGACTCGTCCCCGTACGTGGACCTGACCCGCGCCGAGTGGAGCGCCCTGCGGGAGAACACCCCGCTGCCGCTGACAGCCGACGAGGTCGAGCGGCTGCGCGGCCTCGGGGACGTCATCGACCTGGACGAGGTGCGGGAGGTCTACCTGCCCCTGTCCCGGCTGCTGCACCTGTACGTCGAGGCCACCAGCCGGCTGCGGGGCACGCTGAACACCTTCCTGGGCGACGTGGGCGACGGGCACGGCTCCCAGCCCGGCACGCCCTTCGTCATAGGCGTCGCGGGCAGCGTGGCGGTCGGCAAGTCGACCACCGCGCGCCTCCTGCAGGCGCTGCTGGCCCGCTGGCCCGAGCACCCGCGGGTGGAGCTGGTCACCACGGACGGCTTCCTGCTGCCCAACGCCGAGCTGCAGAGCCGCGGCCTGATGTCGCGGAAAGGTTTCCCCGAGTCCTACGACCGGCGCGCCCTGACCCGCTTCGTCGCCGATGTGAAGGCGGGCAAGGACGAGGTATCGGCCCCCGTCTACTCCCACCTGATCTACGACATCGTGCCCGGCGAGAAGCTGACCGTGCACCGCCCCGACATCCTGATCATCGAGGGCCTGAACGTCCTCCAGCCGGCCCTGCCCGGCAAGGACGGCCGCACCCGCGTCGGACTCGCCGACTTCTTCGACTTCAGCCTCTACGTGGACGCGCGCGCGGAGGACATCGAGCGCTGGTACTACGAGCGCTTCAAGAAGCTGCGCGCGACGGCCTTCACCGACCCCGACTCCTACTTCCGGCGCTACACCCAGGTCTCCGAGGAGGAGGCCCTGGACTACGCGCGCCGCAACTGGCGCACCATCAACAAGCCCAACCTGCTGGAGAACGTGGCCCCCACCCGCGGCCGGTCGAACCTGATCCTGCGCAAGGGGCCGGACCACAAGGTGCAGCGGCTGTCGCTGCGCAAGCTCTGAGAAGCCGCGCAACCCTGAGAAACAGTCACGCCTGCCCGCCCGGAATCGCTTCCGGGCGGGCAGGCGTGTCAGGACCTCGGGCGGCCTAGCCCAGGGCGGACTTCACCGCGTCCGCGAGGCGCTGGGCCACGGCGCGGGCCTGCTCGATGTCGGCGGCCTCCACCATCACGCGCACGAGCGGCTCGGTGCCGGACGAGCGCAGCAGCACGCGGCCGGTGGAGCCCAGCTGCGCCTCGGCGTCGGCGACGGCCGCGGCGAGCTCCTCGGAGGAGTTCACCCGGGTCTTGTCGACGTCGCGGACGTTGATGAGGATCTGCGGCAGACGCTCCATGACGGCGGCCAGGTCCGCGAGGGAGCGGCCCGTGGCGGCGACGCGGGCGGCCAGCATCAGGCCGGTCAGGGTGCCGTCGCCGGTCGTGGCGTGGTCGAGGACGATGACGTGCCCGGACTGCTCGCCGCCGAGGGCGAAGCCGTGGGCCTTCATCTCCTCCAGGACGTAGCGGTCGCCGACGGCCGTCTGGACCAGCTCGACGCCCTCGCGCTCCATGGCCAGCTTGAAGCCCAGGTTGGACATGACGGTCGCCACGACGGTGTTCTTGCGCAGCGAGCCCGCCTCGCGCATCGCGAGGGCCAGGACGGCGAGGATCTGGTCGCCGTCGACCTCGTTGCCCTTGTGGTCCACGGCCAGGCAGCGGTCGGCGTCGCCGTCGTGCGCCACGCCCAGATCGGCGCCGTGCTCGACGACGGCGGCACGCAGCTTGTCCAGGTGGGTGGAGCCGCACTCGTGGTTGATGTTGAGGCCGTCGGGCTCGGTGCCGATCGTGATGACCTCGGCACCGGCGCGGGCGAACGCCTCCGGGGAGACGCGGGCCGCGGCGCCGTGGGCGCCGTCGATGACGACCTTCAGGCCGTCCATGCGGTTCGGGAGGACGCCGATCAGGTGGGCGACGTAGTTGTCGAAGCCCTGGTCGTACTCGCGGACGCGGCCGACGCCGGCACCGGTGGGACGGTCCCAGGGCTCGCCGGAGGCGTGCGCCCGGTAGGTCTGCTCGATGCGGTCCTCGAGCTCGTCGGCGAGCTTGTGGCCGCCGCGTGCGAAGAACTTGATGCCGTTGTCGGGCATGGCGTTGTGGCTCGCGGAGAGCATCACGCCGAGGTCGGCGCCGAGGGCGCCCGTCAGATAGGCGACGGCGGGCGTGGGCAGCACGCCCACCCGCAGCACGTCCACGCCGGCGCTGGCCAGGCCGGCCACGACGGCGGCCTCCAGGAACTCCCCGGACGCGCGCGGGTCACGGCCCACGACGGCCACCGGGCGGTGGCCCTCGAACGTCCCCGCCTCGGCGAGCACGTGCGCCGCGGCGACCGACAGGCCGAGTGCGAGCTCGGCCGTCAGATCGGCGTTGGCGACGCCGCGCACACCGTCCGTACCGAAGAGTCGTCCCACTGGTGTCCTCCGAAAAACGCGCGGATACGGGGCCTGCCTGTGAACGGGCCCCGCAAACAAAAGTGTCGGGTCCAGAACCGGAACGTTGACTTCAGGTATACGCCGATACGTCCCGGGTGACCGATAGCCGAAACGCCCCGGCCGGCACGGAGTGTGCCGCCGGGGCGTTCGAGCAGAGCAGCGAAGCCGCGTGATTAGCGCTTGCTGTACTGCGGGGCCTTGCGGGCCTTCTTGAGACCGGCCTTCTTGCGCTCGACCGCACGGTCGTCGCGGCTCAGGAAGCCGGCCTTCTTCAGCGGGCCGCGGTTGTTGTCCACGTCCGCCTCGTTCAGCGCGCGGGCCACGCCGAGGCGCAGGGCGCCGGCCTGGCCGGAAACGCCGCCACCCGAGATGCGGGCGATGACGTCGTAGCGGTCGTCGAGCTCGAGCACCTTGAAGGGCTCGTTGACTTCCTGCTGGTGCACCTTGTTGGGGAAGTAGTCCTCAAGGGTGCGACCGTTGATCTTCCACTTGCCGGAGCCCGGAACGATCCGGACACGGGCAATGGCGTTCTTGCGACGGCCCAGGCCGGCGGCCGGCTGCGGGTCGCCGAAGCGGGACGCGAGGGACTCGGAGGTGTACTCCGACTCAACGACCTCGGTCTCGGTGGTGTACTCCTCGACGCCCTCGGTCTCAAGGGGGGTCTCGGCGGTGGTCTCAGCCACGATTCTCCTCAGATGCTTTCTGTCTGGTTCGGCGGTGTGGCCGGGACTAGCCCTGCTTGACCTGGGTGATCTCAAACGGGACCGGCTGCTGGGCGGCGTGCGGGTGCTCGCTGCCCGAGTACACCTTCAGCTTCGAGAGCATCTGACGGCCCAGGGAGTTCTTGGGAACCATGCCCTTGATGGCCTTCTCGACAGCCTTCTCCGGGTTCTTGTCGAGCAGCTCGTCGTAACGAACCGAACGCAGACCGCCCGGGAAACCGGAGTGGCGGTAGGCCATCTTCTGGGTCTTCTTGTTGCCGGACAGGTGAACCTTGTCGGCGTTGATGATGATGACGAAGTCACCCATGTCCATGTGCGGCGCATACACGGGCTTGTGCTTGCCACGCAGGAGGTTGGCGGCCTGAGAGGCCAGACGGCCCAGGACGACGTCCTGCGCGTCGATGATGTGCCACTGGCGCTGGACATCGCCGGGCTTGGGGCTGAACGTACGCACGGTCGTAGCCTTCGCTTCTTCAGTGAGTGGGTCCTGACACGGCCCGCCGGAGGCGGCTGCCTGCGAGGGACACACTCCGGGGACGCAACCCGGGTGCATGCCGCTGGCGGCCACTCTGGTGGGCAAGCGTAAGGGCCCCTCGCGTGAGAACGACTAGCCAATACGCATAACGAACTCGTAGAGTACCGGGCGCCCACCGGCGGGGTCAAAACACATGGTCTCACCGGCGCCGGAGCGCGGCCACACGGCCCACTACCGGCTGCGCGCCACGCGCCCCTCGTCCCACACCGGCTCCGGGGCCTCACGGACCTGCCCGTCCGCCCCGAAGACGAGGAAACGGTCGAAGGAGCGGGCGAACCAGCGGTCGTGTGTGACGCAGAGCACCGTCCCCTCGTACGCCTCCAGCCCCTCCTGGAGAGCCTCCGCGCTCTCCAGGTCCAGGTTGTCCGTGGGCTCGTCCAGGAGCAGGGCCGTCGTCCCCGCCAGCTCCAGGAGGAGGATCTGGAAGCGGGCCTGCTGGCCGCCCGAGAGCCTCTCGAAGAGCTGGTCGCCCTGCTTCTCCAGCTCGTACCGCCGCAGGGCGGACATCGCCCCGCCACGGTCCTTGGCGTGCTCCGTCCACAGGATGTCGACGAGCGTGCGCCCCAGCAGCTCCGGGTGGGCGTGGGTCTGCGCGAAGTGCCCCGGCACGACGCGGGCCCCCAGCTTCCACTCGCCCGTGTGCGCCACCGGATTCTCGGAGTCCCCGGCCAGGAGCCGCAGGAAGTGGGACTTTCCGGAGCCGTTCGAGCCCAGCACCGCGACCCGCTCGCCGTAGAAGACCTCCAGGCCGAACGGCTTCATCAGACCGGTCAGCTCCAGGTTCACGCAGGTCAGGGCGCGCACGCCGGTGCGGCCGCCGCGCAGCCGCATCCGGATGTCCTGCTCGCGGGGCGGCTCCGGCGGCGGGCCCGCCTCCTCGAACTTCCGCAGCCGGGTCTGCGCCGCGGCGTACCGCGAGGCCATCTCGTGGCTGACGGCGGCCGCCTGCCGCAGCGTGATCACCAGCTTCTTCAGCTGGGCGTGCTTCTCGTCCCAGCGCCGCCGCAGCTCCTCGAAGCGGGCGAAGCGCTCCTTGCGGGCCTCGTGGTACGTGGCGAAGCCGCCGCCGTGCACCCAGACGTCGCTGCCCGCCGGGCCCGGCTCGACGCTGATGATCTTCTCGGCGGAGCGGGCCAGCAGCTCGCGGTCGTGGGAGACGAAGAGGACCGTCTTCTTCGTCTCGCGCAGCTTCTCCTCCAGCCAGCGCTTGCCGGGGACGTCCAGATAGTTGTCCGGCTCGTCCAGGAGCAGGACCTCGTCCGTGCCGCGCAGCAGGGACTCCAGGACGAGCCGCTTCTGCTCGCCGCCGGAGAGCGTGCGCACCTGGCGCCACTGCGCCTTCTCGAACGGGACGCCGAGCGCGGCCATGGTGCACATGTCCCACACGGTCTCGGCCTCGTAGCCGCGGGCCTCGGCCCAGTCGGAGAGGGCCTGCGCGTAGGCCATCTGCGCGGCCTCGTCGTCCCGCTCCATGATCGCGAGCTCGGCGGCGTCCACCGCCCGCGCCGCCTCGCGGATGCGCGGCTGGGCGACGGATACCAGCAGGTCACGGACCGTACGGTCGTCCCGGACCGAGCCCACGAACTGCGGCATCACGCCGAGGCCGCCGCTGACCGAGACCGTGCCGCCGTGCGGCTGCAGCTCGCCGGCGATCAGGCGCAGCAGCGTGGTCTTGCCGGCGCCGTTGGCACCGACGAGGGCGACCGCGGCGCCTTCGCCGACGCGGAAGGAGACATCGCCGAGGAGCACCCTCCCGTCCGGGAGGTAGTACTCCAGATGTGCCGCTTCCACATGTCCCATGGGCGGGATTCTCCCTGCTCGCCGAGGGGGCGACCAACCCGTTTTCGCGGTTTACGATGCACGCCATGAGTTTTGGGCAGGCAGGGCCGTACGGGCCCCCGGGGGATCCGCAGCAGCCGAACCAGCAGCCGGGTCCGCCCTCGGGGCCGCCGTCAGGACCGCCGCCGGGCTCGCAGCCGATGCCGCCGGCCGGGCAGTTCGGTCCGCCGCCGGACCTGTCGCCGCAGCCGCAGCAGCCCGGGGCGCAGCATCCCGGG
>NZ_JBAMDC010000120.1:0-17346 GCF_036961605.1 Streptomyces sp. KLMMK | reverse complement strand
CGGCTCCGCGCTGGGGGCGAGGAGCGCGGGGGCGCCGGGAGCCCGCAGGTGGGCCAGGAGGAGCTCCTCCAGGGACGGTTCGGCGACCCGCCACCGCTCGGGGACGGGGCCGTCGGGCCGGATCAGGGCGGTCAGCTGCCGTCCCGTGGCGCGGGCCTCCACGACGGTGTGGGTGGCGAACTCCCGCGGCAGGCCGGGGCCTTCGTGCCGGCCGACGAGGACGGCGTGCGCGGCGAGCAGGTCCTCGACCTCGCCCGCGAGCCGGACGCGGCCGTCGGCCATCAGCAGCAGGTAGTCGCAGATGCCGTCGAGTTCGGCGAGGACGTGGGAGGCGATCACGACGGTGGTGGCGTGCTCGGCGGCCTGGCCCATGAGGGCGGCCGTCATCTCGTGCCGCGCGAGCGGGTCGAGGTCGGCCATCGGCTCGTCGAGCAGCAGGAGTTCGGGCCGCTTGCCGAAGGCGAGGGCGAGGGCCACGCGCGTGCGCTGGCCGCCCGAGAGGTCGCCGACGCGGGCCGTGGACGACAGCCCGCCGTCGGCGACCATCCGCTCGGCCGCGGCCCGGTCCCAGCGACCGGGGTTGAGCTCGCGCCCCATGCGGAGGGTGTCGGCGATCGTGAACTGCGGGTAGAGCGGCTTGTCCTGGGAGAGGTAGGCGATGCGGGGGCGGACGTCCGCGGCGCCCGGGCGGCCGCCGAAGACGGTGAGGGAACCCGCGGTGGGGCGGCGCAGCCCGGCGGCGAGCGACAGCAGCGTGGACTTGCCCGCGCCGTTGGGCCCCACGAGCGCGCAGACCCGGCCCGCGGGGATGCGGAAGGAGCAGTCCTCCAGCGCACGGCGGCGCCGGTACTTCAGCCCGAGGCCCACCGCCTCCAGGGCGGTCCGCCCGGGCTGGAACGTCATCCCGGTCATGTCGTCGGTCGTGCCGGTCATCCACTCCCCCTGTTCGTCTCGGGCCCGTCGTACCCCTCCTCGAGGACGGAGGCGAGCAGCGCCGCCACGTCCTCCCGGTCCAGGCCGGCCTCGCGGGCCCGGTGCATCCAGCCGGTCAGTTCGGCGCGCAGGGGCGAGTCGGCGGCGGCCTGCGGGCGGGCCAGCGAGCGCCGTACGAACGTCCCGAGCCCGGGGCGCGCCTCGACCAGGCCCTCGCGGTCGAGCTCGCGGTAGGCCTTGAGGACGGTGTTGGGGTTGATGGCCGTGGCCGCGACGACCTCCTTGGCCGTGGGCAGCTTGTCGCCGGGCGCGAGCAGGCCCAGGCGGAGGGCCTGTTTGACCTGCTGGACGATCTGCAGGTACGTGGCGACCCCGCTGCGCCGGTCGATGCGGAACTCGACCACGCGGGCCCCTTTCACTACTTGACTAGTGAAAGGGTGCGGGATGGGGCCGCGGACTGTCAAACGGGGGCCGGCGCCCTCCGGACGCGGGCCGGCGCCATCAGCCATCGGTCAGTGGCCTGTCAGTGAGCCGCGCCACAGTGGCCGTGACGTATGCGCCAGGCAGAGCGAACTCCAGGGGGGACAGACGTGATACCCAACCAGTGGTACGCGATCCTGCGGTCGCAGGACGTGAGGACCGACCGGCCGACCGGCGCCCGCCGCCTGGGGAAGGAGCTGGTCGCCTGGCGGAACCGCGCCGGACGCGTGGTGCTGCAGGACGCGCGCTGCCCCCACAAGGGCGCCAGCCTCGCCCGCGGGCGGCTGTACGGCGACTCCATAGGCTGCCCGTACCACGACTTCCGCTTCGGCGCCGACGGCGCGTGCAAGCTCGCGCCGTGCCTGGGGCCCGGCGCCCGCATCCCCCGGTCGATGCGCATCGGCACCCACCCCGTGCGCGAGCAGAACGGGCTGGTGTGGATGTGGTGGGGGCAGGACCTGGACGTCCTGCCGGAGGTGCAGGTGCCGCCGGAGGTGGCCGGCAAGGCCGCGCTGTACGCGACCTCCACCTGGAGTCAGCCCGTCCACTACACCCGCTACATCGAGAGCCTCCTCGACTTCTACCACGTGCCCGTCGTCCACCGGGACCACTGGTTCAACTACGCGGACTACATGGGCTGGGGCGGGACGCTGAGGAAGCTCGGCCTCGACGGCCGCAGGCGCTACATCGCCATGACGAAGGTCGAGAAGAGCCGTCTGGAGGTCGACGGGACGACCCTGCGGCACTACTTCGAGCTGTGCCAGCACGACGATCCCACCAACCGCAACTTCCTCAGGGTGACGTTCACCTTCCCCGGCATGGTCCACATCCACGCGCTGCCCTTCGACGTGACGATCTGGATGACACCGATCGACGACGGCGGCACCCAGGTGCTCTTCCGCTGGTACGAGGACGAGCGGATGAGGGACGTCCTGCGCTTCCCGGCGGCGCGGCGGATCGTGCCGAGGCTGGCCCTCTTCGCGCAGAAGCGCGTGCAGGAGGTCCAGGACATGAACGTCGTCAAGAGCATCGAGCCGCGCGCCACCGGCCGCGGCGTGAACCGGTTCGTCGCGGCCGACGAGCTGAACGCGAAGTACGTGGTGATGCGGGACCAGCTGAAAAGGGAGGCCGCCGCGGCGATGGCCGGGGAGCGGCCGCCCGTCGAGCTCGTCGCCGACGGGGCCGCGGCCGCCGAGTGAGCTCCGCCCGTACGACTCCGGGGGTGCGAGGCAGGGGCGCGCGCCCCAAGGCGCCCTTTCGCGCCGGGATTTACGGCAGGAACTTCCGGTCCGGGGGGTGACGCGCGAGGCGCCGCCGGTCTTACCGTGGGTACGCACAGGGCGAACGCCCAAGGCGAACGCCCAAGTTGACCGACGCGGCTGACCGGCCCTGCCGATCGGCCGAGCCGGTCGTACGGACGGTCGTACGGACGGACAGGGAGACGGCACGGTGACACCCACCTCGGCGGAACGCGGCCAGGAGACCCGGGCACGGCTGCTCGGCGCCGCAGCGCGGCTGGTCGTGGAGGACGGGTGGGGAGCGGTGACCACGCGGAAGGTGGCCGCGGCGGCGGGGCTGCGCCCCGGGCTCGTGCACTACCACTTCGACACGGTCACCGACCTGCTGGTCGAAGCGTCCCTGGAAGCCTCCCGGCGGGAGATCGACAAGGTGATCGCCCTGCTGGAGCAGGCCGCGGAGGGCCCCGCGGGCACGCCGGAGGCCCTGGCCGCCCTCGCCGAGTACCCCAGTGACGCGTCCACGGCCGTCCTCGCCGGCGAAATGGTGCTGGCGGCCACCCGCAACAAGAAGATGCGCGACGGCCTGGCGGAGCTCACCGGCCGCTGGCGCACCGCCGTCGCCGCGTGGCTGCGGGCGCACGGCAACACGGCCGACCCCGAGGGCACCGCCCTGGTCCTCGGTGCGGCCGTCGACGGCCTGCTGCTCCAGCGCCTGATCGAGCCCGCCCTCGCCGCCGTGCCGCTGGACGGCCCGCTGGCGCGGCTCACCGGTATCACCTGCACCACCGACACACCCGGGCATGCCGACGGCTCAGAGAACTCGGAGGGCTCGGACGGCTCGGACGGTTCGGACACCACCTGAGTCGCCGTGTGCGCCGTGGCCTCCCCCGCCCGCGGCGCACACGGTCCCTGCCCGTCGCCCTCCGGTCGCCGCCGTCCCGAAGCCGACCAGGAACAGGAAGAGGCACCAGGACCATGCCAGAAGACGTCCTCCCCCCGTCCGGGGAACGCACCGGTCCCGCCCCCGGCCGCAACGGCCGCAACGGGTTCCGCAGGTTCCGCAAGGGGTTACCGATCGGCCTGATCACCGGCCGCCGGTCCAAGTACGGGGTGATCGTCGCCTGGCTGATCGTGCTCGTCGTCGCGGCGGGGTTCGCGGGCAAGCTCTCGAGCGTGGAGAAGAACGACGTCAAGTCGTCCCTGCCGAACAGCGCCGAATCCACGCGGGTCTTCGACACGCAGGCGAAGTTCGGCTCCCCGTACACCGTTCCGGCGGTGGTGGTCTACGAACGGTCCTCGGGCCTGACGGAGGCGGACAAGCGGAAGGCGGCGGCCGACGCGAAGGTGTTCGGCGGGCGCAAGGACCTGGAAGGCCCGGTCACCGGGCCCGAGATCTCCGAGGACGGCAGGGCGGCGCAGACCACCGTGCCGCTGAACCTGGGGCCCGACTACTTCAGCAAGGTCGGCGACCGCGTCAAGGAGATGCGCGAGACCGCCCGGGACGGCGCCCAGGGCATGGCGGTCCACATCGCCGGCCCCGCGGGCAACACCGGCGACCTCAGCAAGGCCGTGAGCGGCATCGACACCACGCTCCTGGCCGCCACGCTGCTCGTGGTGATCGTGATCCTGCTCTTCACCTACCGCAGCCCCGTGCTGTGGCTGATGCCGATCGTCTGTGCCGGGGTGTCGCTCCAGATCGCCGAAGCGGCCATCTACTTCCTCGCCAAGCACGGCGGGCTGACGGTCAGTGCCGACGGCGCGGGCATCCTCACCATCCTCGTCTTCGGCGCGACCACCGACTATTCGCTGCTGCTCATCGCCCGCTACCGCGAGGAGCTGCGCCGGCACGAGGACCGGCACGCGGCCATGGAAGAGGCCCTGCGCCGCTCGGGCCCGGCCGTCATCGCCAGCGCCGCGACGGTCGCGGTCGGCATGATCTGCCTGATGCTGGCCGACATGAACTCCACGCGGGGGCTCGGCCCGGTCTTCGCGGTCGGCATCGTCGTCGGCGCCGCGGTGATGCTCACGCTCTTCCCCGCGCTGATGGTCACGGTGGGGCGGTGGATCTTCTGGCCGGCCAAGCCCGGGTACGGCTCCGGGAACCCCGCCGGCACCGGCCGCTGGATCGCCGTCGGCAACCGCATCGCCCGCAGGCCCCGGACGACCTGGGTCGTGACCGCCCTGATCCTGGCCGCGGCCGCCGCCGGCATGGTGCAGCTGAACTCCCACGGCCTGACCGACCAGCAGGCGTTCACCACGCACCAGGACTCGGTCGCCGGGGAGAAGGTCATCGACCGGCACTTCGACGCGGGCCTCGGCAGCCCCGTCTTCGTCACCGCCAAGGCCGACCGGGCCGAGGCCGTGCACACCGCCCTGATGTCCGTACCCGGCATCGACCGCGGCTCGGTGAGCCCGCCCATGACCAAGGGCGGCGACGCCCTGCTCTACGCCACCCTCACCGACCCGCCCGACAGCAAGGCCGCGTTCCGCACGGTCGAACGCGCCCGCACGGAACTCCACGCCGTCCCCGGGGCCGAGGCCCGGGTCGGCGGGAACACGGCACTGAACCTCGACGTCAAACAGGCCACCAAGGACGACCGCGCCCTGATCGCCCCCATCGTGCTCCTGGTCGTCCTGGTGATCCTGGTGCTGCTGCTGCGCGCCGTCGTGGCATCGCTGCTGCTCATCGCCACCGTCGTGCTCTCCTGCGCCACCACGATCGGCGTCAGCGCCCTGGTCTTCCGCCACGTCTTCGGCTTCGGGGCGGAGGACAACTCCTTCCCGCTCTACGTGTTCGTCTTCCTGATCGCGCTCGGCATCGACTACAACATCTTCCTCATGACCCGCATCCGGGAAGAGGCCCTCAAACACGGCACCCGCCCGGCCACCCTCACCGGCCTGGCCGCGACCGGCGGCGTCATCACCTCCGCGGGCGTCGTCCTGGCCGGCACCTTCGCCGTCCTGGGCACCCTCCCCCTGACCCAATTCGCCGAACTGGGCTTCGCCGTGGCCTTCGGCATCCTCCTGGACACGTTCATCGTCCGCTCGGTCATGGTCACGGCCCTCAACCTGGACGTGGGCCGCCACATCTGGTGGCCCAGCGCCCTGGCGAAGAAGGAGGACTCCCCGGCGGCGCGCCCTGCCCCCCGCCCGTAACCCCGGTCAGGGCACCGGACCCCCCACGGCGTCCAGTACGAGGTTCCACGGATACGACGGGCGCCGTTCATCACCCGTACCTGGCGCGTGCGGCGTCCACTCCCCTTCTCCGTACAGCACTCGGACGCCGGTGCCGCGCAGCGTTTCCACGGCACGTCGCGTGGCGGGGTGGGAATCCAGGGCCGTCGACCAGAACGGGAGGGCGACCACGGGCAGCCCGAGTCCGACGGCCTCGGCGACCAAGCCGAGGGCGTACGTGTCGGCGATCCCGGCCGCCCATTTGTTGGCGGTGTTCATGGTCATCGGCGCCACGACGACGGCATCCGCCGGAGGGTTGCGCTTCTCCTCCCCGGACCGTCGCCAAGCGCTCCGCACCGGCCGTCCCGAAGCGGCCTCCAGAGCAGGCACGTCGAGGAAGCCACCGTCGACGGCGGCCGGGGTGGCGATCACGCACACGTCCCAGCCGCGGTCCTTCGCCGCGGTCACCAGGCGCACGGCGTCCACGGCAGGGCCCGCCGCACAGATGATCAGGTACAACACTCGGCACGAGCTCGTACTCATACGGTCACCCGTGCCCTCGACGCCAAGGACCGCAGCACGGGCACCCGGCCACCTCGGTCCCGCATCAGCAAGTCTCCGATCAGCTCCCGGACCACCGGGCGGGACCGCACCTCCTCAGGGGCCTCCTTCTCGGCTGCGAGCAGGGCAGCCGTGGCCTTCTCGACTCTCCCGCAGGCATGCAGGGCACGGGCGACGTCCGTCCAGAAGACAGCACACCGTTCCGCGACAGCCAGTGCCCTGACGTCCACCTTCCGCGCCTCTGCGAGCGCTCGACCGGCATCCCCGAGGGTGAGGGCGATGGAAACCCTGTGCAGGAGAACATTGTTCGGCCCGAACGCGGTCCCCTGCAGGTTCGACTCCTCCAGGAGCTCGGCCGCCCTCCCGGCCTCGCCCAGGAGCGTCTCGGCCATATCGCGGTCGCCGGCCACCGAGGCGGCCCACGCCCCTCGGAGCAACAGGGCGCCGAAGACGGCGACCGTGCCGGGGCTGGACCGGGACACGCCGCAGGAGATCTCGTCCGTCCCCCGGACAGTGACGCCGACGCCTTGTCGAGGGTGGCCGACTGCAGTTACCGCATGAGTCAGAATGCGCGAAGCCGAAGCGACGGCCGCCGCGTCCTCGGTCCGACGAGCCGCCGCCATGGACCGCTCGGCAGCGACCCATGCAGATGGGGCATCGTCGTTCTTCAACAGGAGTGAAGCGGCTACGTGATAGGCCCCGGCTGCGACGCGAACGACCCTGCGCCGCTCTTCAGACGATCCGCGCCGGGGTTCGAGCTCGGCGAGCAGGTCCGGCAGGCTCCTGGCCACGCTGGAATAGCGGCACCGCTGAATCTGCCGCTTTGCCGAAGCGGACGCCCGCTCCAGAGCCTCGGTGGCGCTGGGCTCCGCCCGGCAGCCCGCGGCGCCCGTGAGGACGGTCCGCAACCGATCCAATGGATCGGCCCTGGTCCGGGCAAGGATCTCCTCAGGAAAAGACGGAACACTCACCGCACCGACCGCGGCAAGCGAGCAGGTCACGAAGTCGCGTCTCTTCACGGGGCCATCGTGCGGCCGGCCCGCCGGGGCAGTCTGCCCGGCATTCCGGACCGGCCGGGCGAACCCCAGCTCTTCAGCAGACTTCCGGAGAAGGGCCTGGAGAACCATCCGTGCAGAAGGATGAGGCCAGCCCGGCTTCCGCGACTCCCAGCGGCGGACTTGCCGGACCGAGACCGTCAGTTTGAACCCCAGCTCGCGAGCCATACCCTCGAACGCTTCGGCGAACTCCTCCTGTGTGTGCAACCCCTGAGCAACTCGGGCCCGTACGAACAACGGGTTCCCCGGCATGTCCGCCATGGCCGCCTCCCCAGTGCGTCACTGCTCAAGGTAGTCCGCTGACCGCTGCGTCACTGGGAAAATGTCCTGCGATATGTCCGCGCAAGCGTCCGGGGATCCGGCCTGGTCCGCGGCCTCGCCGAGCGATGTTCTGTTGGCATGAGAACTCCAGTCGCCGAAGAGCTCACCCCTTCCGTCTCTCACCGGCCCACCGAGGACGACCCCATGGCCGCCGTCTCCCGGTGGCTGTCCCGGGCGTCGTACGACCCTGCCACCACCCTCGCCCTCTGGGCGGCCGGCGAGACGGCTCCTCTGCTGGTCGGGCGGGAGTGGCGGCTCGTCCGGATCGACTTCACTCCGGCGACCGCCGCCGTCACCGGGCTCAGGGCCCGTAGGCGCCACATCGGCCCCTACCTGATGGGTGGCGCGGAACATGCCATGTGGTGGCTGCTTCCGCTCGGCGAGGAGAGCGCCAGCGGCAGCGTCGCCGGATTCCCCGGCGTCACCCCGTACCCCAAGGGCTCCGAGCTCTTCGCGCCGCCGCCGGGCAAGTACCTCGGCGACCGCGTCTGGGTCCTCCCCGACCCTGCAGAGGGTCAGTGGGCAACCCTGACCGCGGCCGCTGAGCTCCGCGAGGCCCTGGAGGCCGCCCGCGCGGCCAGGCCCGCCTAGCTCTCCGTGCGGTACATCAAGTCCGTTTCGTGGATCTGGAAGCCCAGGCCCTCGTAGACCGCTACCGCTGCCGCGTTGTCGGCGTCCACGTAGAGCATGGCCGTGGGGAGGCCCTGGCCGGCCAGGTGGCGGAGGCCGATGGCGGTGAGGGACTTGCCGAGGCCGCCGCCCTGGGCGCCCGGGGCCACGCCGAGGACGTAGACCTCGCCGAGGCCCTCCTCGGCGTGGACCTTCGTCCAGTGGAAGGCGACGATCCGGCCGTCCTTCTCGGCGAGGAAGAAGCCCTTGGGGTCGAACCAGCCGGCGGCCTTGCGGTCGTCGAGGTCGCGCTGGACGAGCGAGCCCTGCTCGGGGTGGTGGGCGAAGGCCGCCGCGTTCACCGCGAGCCACTCCGTGTCGTCCTCGCCCGGGCGGAAGGTGCGGACGGTCACCCCGGGGGGCAGCACCGGCTCGGCGAGGTCGAGGTCGTGCAGGGGGCGCCGCATCTGGCGGAGTTCGCGGAAGAGGCTCAGGCCGAGCACCTGGGCCAGGTGCCGCGCCGCGGGGTGGCCGCCGTGCGCCCAGATCCGCAGCCGCTTGCCGGACTCGTGCAGCAGCGCCGAGCCGAGCGCCCGCCCGTGCCCGCGCCCCCGGCAGGAGGGGTGGACGACGAGCTCGCCGGCGGGCGCCTCGACCGGGTCGCTGTCCTCCAGCTGCCCGTAGCCCACGAGCTCCCCGTCGTCCGTGCGGAGCAGCACGTGCCGCACGCCCGGCCGCCGGCCCCTCAGCTGCAGCCGTCCCTGCTCGGAGACGGCCGGCTGCCCGTCGACCGCCGCGGCCTCCGTCACCAGCCGCAGCACGTCCTGCGCCACCTCGGGCGGGAGTTCCTCCAGCACCTCGACCGACCGCTGTCCGTTCGCGTTGTTCGTGACGTCGCTCATGGTGCGAGCCTACGACGCGGGTGACGCCGAATCGTCACAGCCAACCCTGCTGACGTTCTACGCGGGTTGATCTAGGCTGCCGCAGACCATTCCACCCACCTCTCACTCGCAAACATGCATAAAGGGGAACACATGCACGCGACGCCGCCACGCAAGCGCCTGGCGAGACGGCTGACCGCGACCGCAGCCGCGCTCGCCGCCACCGCCGGTGTCCTGGCCACGGCCGCCCCGGCCGACGCTCTTTCCTACGGCCGTACGGGCCGCACCGTCGACGTACAGCTGCTCTCCTTCAACGACCTCCACGGCAACCTGGAGCCCCCGCAGGGCTCCTCGGGCACCGTGACGGAGGCCCAGCCGGACGGCACGTCGAAGGCGATACCCGCCGGCGGCATCGAGTACCTCGCCAACTCGCTGCGCACCGCCCGCAAGGGCCACGAGTACTCGATCACCGCGGCGGCCGGCGACATGGTCGGCGCGAGCCCGCTGATGACCGGCCTCTTCCACGACGAGCCGACCATCGAGGCGCTCAACAAGATCAAGCTGGACGCCACCTCCGTCGGCAACCACGAGTTCGACGAGGGCCGTGCCGAGCTGCTGCGCATGCAGAAGGGCGGCTGCCACCCCAAGGAGGGCTGCTTCGAGAAGGGCAGGACCTTCCAGGGCGCCGACTTCCCCTACCTGGCGGCCAACGTCACCGACGAGAAGTCCGGCAAGCAGATCCTCAAGCCCTACACGGTGTGGAAGCACAAGGGCGTGAAGATCGGCATCATCGGCCTCACCCTGGAGGGCACGCCGGACGTCGTCACGGCCGAGGGCGTCAAGGGCCTGAAGTTCGCCGACGAGGTCGAGACGATCAACAAGTACGCCAAGGAGCTCGACCGCCAGGGCGTGAAGTCGATCGTCACGCTCATCCACGAGGGCGGCATGCCGGCCTCGGGCGCGTACAACTACGACTGCGACACCCCCGGCGCGGGCGCGGGCATCTCCGGCGCGATCGTGGACATCGCGAAGAAGGTCACGCCGAAGGTGGACGCCCTGGTCACGGGCCACACCCACCAGGCCTACGCCTGCACCATCCCCGACCCGTCGGGCGCCCCGCGCACGGTGACCTCGGCCGCCTCCTTCGGCCGTGTGTTCACCGACACGACGCTGACGTACGACCGCCGTACCAAGGACATCGTCCGCACGACGGTCAAGAGCCCGCGCGCGAAGAACCACGTCGTGAACCGTGAGCAGCCCAAGGCCGCGGACATGACCAAGCTCATCGACCGCTGGAAGGCCCTGGCGGCGCCGGTGGCCAACAAGCCCGTCGGCTACATCACCGCCGACATCAACGGCCGCGGCTCCGAGGCCTACGAGAAGCCGCTCGGCGACGTCATCGCCGACGCCCAGCTGGAAGCCCTGGCCCCGGCCGACAAGGGCGGCGCCCAGATCGCCTTCATGAACCCCGGCGGCATCCGCTCCGACCTCGCCTTCAAGGCGTCGGGCGGCGAGGGCGACGGCGTCGTGACGTACGGCGAGGCGTTCACCGTCCAGCCGTTCACGAACATGATGCAGACGAAGACCCTCACCGGCGCGCAGGTCATCGCGGCGCTCCAGCAGCAGGTCAGCGGCCCGAACGAGGCTCAGCCGAAGATCCTGCAGATCAGCAAGGGCCTGACCTACACCCTGGACCTGACGAAGAAGGGCGCCGACCGCGTCCCGGCCGCGTCGGTCAAGCTGAACGGCACCGCCGTCGACCCGGCGAAGAGCTACCGCGTCGCGGGCAACGAGTTCCTGATGGGCGGCGGCGACGGCTTCCCCGCCTTCAAGGAGGGCACCGACAAGCGCGTCGGCGCGTCCGACCTGGACGTCTTCAACGCCTACCTGACGGCCCACTCGTCGAAGGGCGCCCCGCTGGCCCCGCCGGCGGCGGACCGCATCACGGTCGTCAAGTGATCCCGTGATCCCGAGGGCGGCCCCGGAGTGCGCCGGGGCCGCCCGCTCCCTTACGACTGCTGCCGGATCAGGTCCTCCAGCGACCCCTCCGGCACCTCGCCTGCCGGGGTCAGCTTGTCGACCGCCTGCGGCAGGGTCCGGGCGATCTCGTCGGCCGCCTCCTCCGGGGTGACGCCCGCCTGCTGCGCCACGTGGTCGAGCGCCTGGTACGGCAGGGCCTGGGCCACCTCGGGGCCGCTGACCTCCTGGTTCGCCCCCTTGCCGACCCACGAGTCGGTCTTCGCCGCCAGGCCGCCCTCCTTGAGCGTGTCCAGCAGGGCGCCGAGGGGGTTGCTGCCCGCGCCGTGCGTGCCGGCGCCGCCGAGCGAGGTGAGCAGCGAGGCCAGCAGGTTGCCGCCCTTGCCGCCACCGCCGCCGAGCAGCCCGCCCAGCAGGTCCCCCAGCTCGTTGCTCATCGCTGCCGCCTCCTCGATCGCCTCATGACGAGAGCCTTACCCCCGGACGTCCGTCCCAGGGGCCGGGTTCTGCAGATTCACCCGTTCACCTGCCCTCCAGGGCGCGGACGATGTCCAGGATCAGGTCCCGGGACCTGCGCTCGCCCAGGGCGACGGACTCCATGCGGTCGAGCACCATCCGGTAGCGGTCCAATTGCGCCGCTGCGTCGACCAGTTCCGAGCCGTGCTCGCGGTCGACGTGCACGGTGTCCAGCTGGGGCACCGGGCCGACCGCGAACAGCGTGGACTGCCCCGAGCCGGGGAACGCCCCGGCGTCGAAGGGGATCACCAGCACCCTGATGTGCTCGCGCTCGCTCATGGCCAGGATGTGCCGCAGCTGCGGCCCCGCGACGGGCGGGCCGCCGAAGCGCATGCGCAGGGCGGCCTCGTGGACGATCGCCGTGTACGGGGTGGGGTCGTCCCGGTAGAGGACGGCCTGCCGCTTGATGCGGTGCGAGACGCGGTGCTCCACCTCGGGCGGGGACAGCGGTGGCACGACCTGGCGGAAGATCTCGCGGCAGTGCTCGGCCGTCTGCAGCAGCCCGGGCAGGTGGGCGACGTACGAGGCGCGCAGGGCCACCGCGTGGTGTTCGAGCTCGGCCAGGTCCAGCAGCCCGGCGGGGAGGATCTCGCGGTACTCCTCCCACCAGCCGCGCTTGCGCTCCCCGGCCATCTCGATCAGGGCCGCGACCAGCGCTTCGTCGGAGCAGGAGTAGTTGCGTGCCAGGGCGCGCAGGCGCTCGGCGCTCACCCCGTAGCGGCTGGCCTCGATGTTGCTGATCTGCGCCTGGTTGGTGCCCAGGAGCCGCCCGGCCTCGGTGGACGTCAGCCCCGCGCGCTCGCGCAGCTTGCGCAGTTCGGCACCGAGGCGGAGTTGACGCGCCGTCGGGCTGCTCCTCACCGGCATCTCTCGCCTCTCGCACGTCACCCACATGGGTGCTTACCGAAGTAGTTCTGCCGACGCCGCTAAATACCTTTGGCCGGGCGGCGTACGGTGGTGGGCAGCGCCACTCACCTGCTCGCCTCGTCAGAGGAGCCAGCATGGCCACGGTATCGCCGCAGACCCCCTGGTCGTACGCCCTCGACCTGCCCCACGACCCGCGGTCCGCCCGCGCAGCGCACTCCGTAGCGCATTCCACCGTCCGCACCGTCCTGGAGGCGTACGGACTGGACGAACTGTCCGAGGAAGCCGGGAGGTTGACGGAGCAACTGCTCACCTCGGGCTACCGGGGCCCGCACCCCGCCACGTCGCTCCGGCTCACCCATCTGCCGCCGCTGGGGGTCGGGATCACCGTGTCGTACGGCCGGGGGCGGGAGGTCGCGGCGGTCGCGTGGTCGTCCCGGTTGCGAGGATCGCGTGACATGCCGGTCACGCTAGACGGCGCGGTCGGTCCGGCAGGTGCGGAGCGTCCGGGATCCGCCGGAAATGGTGGTGACCGCACCGGTATTGACGGGCAGGGCCACGCAATCATGCGTTCACCGGCGCTTCACGCAACACAGCCCTAAAAGTGAAGGTTGGAAAAACCATCTGCCTTGCAAACAGATGACAGAGGGGCAAATCACACCCTGATCGATTGAACAGACCGCACGGTATGTGTTTGTGTGGGGCAACGGCTGCCGTGCCACGGAGGGGAGCACGGCGGCCCTTCCCTGTCAGAAATGAGACCGGCATCGTGGCCGATCACCTCGTCATCGTCGAAGCACTCACCGGCGGCACCGGCCTGCGCCTCGTCGAGGACGCCGTCCGCAGGGCCGGCCGCGTCACGTTCGTCACCCGCGACAAGGGCCGCTACGCCCACGACCCGCTCCGCCACCTGCTGGAGTCCGGCCCGGTCACGGTCCGTATGTGCGAGACCCGGTCCGCGGAGGAGCTGGCCGGGCTCTTCCAGGAGCTGTGCGACGGCGGCGAGTTCACCCTGATCGCCCCCGACGAGCAGTACCTGCTGCCCGCCGCCACCGCCGCCGAGGAGCTGGGCATCCCCTTCCTGCCCACCGCGTCCGTGCGGCTCACCCGGGACAAGCACGCCTTCCGGCAGGCCTGCGCCGCCGGATCCGTCCCGGCCCCGCGCAGCACCGCCGCCCCGGACCTCGCGAGCGCCCTCGCCGCCGCGGAGGCCACCGGCTACCCGGTCGTCCTCAAGCCGTCCATCGGGACGGGCGGTTACGGCGTCGTCTCCGCGGCCGACGCCGACGAGCTGCGCTGGCACTTCGCCGAGGTACTGGACGAATCCGAAGGGACGGGCGGCGTGCCGCTCGTCGAGGAGTTCCTCGTGGGCCCCGCCGTCAGCGCCGAAGTGCTCTACTCCGGCGGCACCCCGCACGTCCTCGGCATCAGCGACCGCCTCATGAGCGAGCTCCCGTACTTCATGGAGCTCGCGATCCGCTCCCCCGTCGACCTCTCCCCCCGGGTCCACCGGCGGATCGAGCGGATCTGCGCCGACCTGGCCCGGCTGCTGGCCTACGAGAACGGGCCCGCGCACATCGAGTTCGCGCTCACCGCCGACGGGCCGAAGGTCGTGGAGTTCACCCCGGGCTTCGCCGGGCGGGAGCCGGCCGGCCGGGGGCCGGGGCTGCGCGACTTCCGGATCACCGCGTAGGCGGGCGCCGTCCTGCCGGACGCGGAACGCCCGGCACCGGCCCCGGCCCTACAGCGTGGGCGGCGCCACCGGCGCCCCCGGCAGCCGCACCGAGGCGACCGTCCCGCCGCCCTCCGCCGGCCGCAGGGCCACCTCGCCGCCCGCCTGCTGCACCGTGCGGGCGACGATGGACAGGCCCAGGCCGCTGCCCGGCATGCTGCGGGCGGACGGCGAGCGCCAGAAGCGGTCGAAGACGTGCGGGAGTTCGTCGGGGGCGATGCCCGGGCCGTGGTCGCGCACGGTGAGCTCGCCGGTGGGCGACAGGGCCACCTCCACGGCGCCGCCCGGCGGGCTGAACTTGACCGCATTGTCGAGCAGGTTGACCAGGGCTCTTTCCAGGGCGGCCGGTTCGGCGCGCACGTACCAGCTCTCCAGGTGCACCCGGAAGGTCAGTCCGGAGCCGCGCAGCCGGGCCCGTTCCACGGCCCGCCCGGCCGCCTCGTGCAGGGCGATCACCTGGACGGGGCCGCTGCCGGGGTCGGCGTCGGGGCGGGAGAGCTCCTGCAGGTCGCCGATGAGCGCGGCCAGTTCGGTCATCTGCGCGCGGACGCTGGCGAGCAGCTCCTTGCGGTCCTCGGGCGGGATCTCGCGGCCCGTCTCCTCGCTGCGCACCAGCAGGTCGATGTTGGTGCGCAGGGAGGTGAGGGGCGTGCGGAGCTCGTGCCCGGCGTCGGCGATGAGCTGCTGCTGCCGGTCGCGGGAGGAGGCGAGGGCGGCGGTCATGGCGTTGAAGGAGCGCGAGAGGCGGGCGATCTCGTCCTCGCCCTCGACGGGGATGCGGACGGCCAGGTCCTCGGTGCGGGCGATGTGCTCGACGGCGCCGGTGAGCCGGTCGACGGGGCGCAGCCCGGCCCGGGCGATCCACGCGCCGGCGGTGGCGGCGAGGAGGACGCCCACGCCCGCGGTGACGGCGAGGACGGCGGCGAGCGCGTTCAGGGGCCGGTCGATCTCGCTGAGGGGCTGGGCGATGGAGACGGCGGTGCCGGGCACGGGCCCGGGCGAGGTCGCGACCCGCATCTCCGTGCCGTCCTGGGCCTGCGCGTCGTGCAGGGTCCGGCCCTCCCGTCCCTGGGCGACGAGGAGGTCGCCGGTCTCCACCGTGATGGGGGACTTGCCGACCGTGCTGCAGACGAAGCCCTCGCCGGTGATGATCTGCACGGTGTAGGGGCGGAAGAGGGTGGACGGGCCGGTGGGGACGGAGCCGCAGTTGCGCAGCAGCGTCTTGACCGTGGCGTCGTCCGCGCGGACGCTCGTCAGGGTCGTGTCCCGCTGGTGCTCCAGCTCCTGCCGGGTGACCAGCCAGCACGCGACGGCCGCGGCGGCCACGGCCACGGCGACGGCGGCCGCGGTCAGCAGCGCCAGCCGGGAGCGGAGCGGCAGCCGCTGGAATCTCGCGATCATTCGGCGCCGTCCGCCCTGAGGACGTAGCCCACTCCGCGCACGGTGTGCACGAGGCGCGCCTCGCCGCCGGCCTCGGTCTTGCGGCGCAGGTACATCACGTACACGTCCAGGGAGTTGGACGACGGCTCGAACTCGAAGCCCCAGACGGCCTTGAGGATCTGCTCGCGGGTGAGGACCTGCCGGGGGTGGGCGAGGAAGAGCTCCAGCAGCGTGAACTCCGTACGGGTCAGCTCCACGGGCCGGTCGCCGCGGGTGACCTCGCGGGTGTCGAGGTTCATCGCCAGGTCGGCGAAGGTGAGCGTGGCGGAGGCGGCGGGCTCGGCCGTCGCGTAGGCGCTGCGGCGCAGCAGGGCGCGGATGCGGGCCAGCAGCTCGTCCAGCTCGAAGGGTTTGACGAGGTAGTCGTCGGCGCCGGCGTCGAGGCCGGTGACGCGGTCGCCCACGGTGTCGCGGGCGGTCAGCATGAGGACGGGCACGGTGACGCCGGAGGCGCGCAGACGGCGGGCGGCGGTGAGGCCGTCCATGCGCGGCATGAGGACGTCCAGCACGATCAGCTCCGGGTCGAAGGCGGCGACCTTGGCGAGCGCGTCGAGCCCGTCGACGGCCTGCTCGGTGGCGTACCCCTCGAAGGCGAGGCTGCGGCGCAGGGCCTCGCGCACGGCGGGCTCGTCGTCCACGATCAGGATGCGGGCGGGCTGGTCGCCGTGGTCGGCGGGGCTCATCGGCTTTACCTCACGGATGCGGGGGGGTCGGGGCGCTTCTCAGCCTCGCACGGCCGTGCGCTCAGCTGTCGCCGCCACCCGCCCGGAGCTTGGCGAGGTCCGCCTTGACGGTGTCGACGGGAATGGCGAAGCCGAGGCCGACGCTGCCCGCGGAGTCGCCGGAGCCGGTGGCGGAACTCGGGGCGTACATGGCCGAGTTGATGCCGATGATCTCGCCGTTCATGTTGATGAGCGCGCCGCCGGAGTTGCCGGGGTTGAGGGAGGCGTCGGTCTGGATGGCCTTGTAGGTGGTCTTGGAGGAGCCGGTGTCGCCGTTGTACTGGTTGCCGCCGAACTCGAAGGGCCACTGCGGTCCGCCGCGGCCCTGCCGCTCCTGCCCCTGCCCCTGCTCCTTGGAGACGGTCACGTCGCGGTTCAGGGCGGAGACTATGCCGCTGGTGACGGTGCCGGTGAGGCCTTCGGGGGAGCCGATGGCGACGACCTCGTCGCCGACCCCGACCTTCCCCGAATCGCCGAGCTTGGCCGCCTTCAGCCCGCTCGCCCCCTGCACCTTGATCAGGGCGAGGTCCTTGCCGGGGTCGGTGCCGATGACCTTGGCGGTCCTGGTGCTGCCGTCGCTGAAGACGACCTGCACGGTGTCGGCGCCCGCGACGACGTGGTTGTTGGTGACGATCTCGCCGTCGCCTGTGATGATCACGCCCGAGCCGGTGGACCGACCGCTGGTGGTCGAGGCCTTGATCTCCACGATGCTCGGGCTCACGGCCTTGGCCACGGCGGCCACTCCGCCGTTGCTCCTGGAAGAGGCGTTCTGGACGGGCGTGGACTGGCTGACGCGGTCGGCGCGGCTGGTGAGCTCGCCGACGAGGGCGGCCGACCCGCCGC
>NZ_JBAMDC010000012.1:0-63075 GCF_036961605.1 Streptomyces sp. KLMMK | reverse complement strand
CGGACGCCGGGCAGGCGGGAGCCGGGCGCTCACCGACCCGGCCCGCACAAACCGAGCACGCCCCCCAAGGCCGGACCTCCGGCAGCACCCGAGGTACGCCCCGCGTCACGGGCAACACACCGCCCTACGCAGCGCCGCCCCACCCCACAGGCAACCCACGCACCACCACAACCGCCGCCGTCACGCCACCCTTCGCCCTCGGCCCGCCCCCAACGCGCCCCCGCCCTGGCGGCCGTCTCCCTGGGCCTGTCCGTCGCCTCACTGATCACGCTCGTCCTGGCCGCGATTGCGGCGATCCAGGCGGTGGAAGCACGGGTGTACACCGGGCTGACTCTCGAACAGGGGGTCGTCCGCGCCGAGATGATGGAACCGCTCATCCTCTCCCTGATCACCGCAATACTGGCGCTGGTCGTCGTATCGATCGCCCGGAGCAGCCTCGGCGCCTCGGCAGCGCTGGCAACGAATTACACGGAAGGCCCGGCCCACGCCACCGGAGTCCTCACCCGAACGGCCAAAATCATCGCCGTCCCGACCCTGATCCTGGCCGTCCTGATCCTCCTCGTATACCTCGTCGCGAGGGGCTACGCCTGACCGGGCCGGTCGTCGTCTCCGTCGCCATCGCCATCGTCATCGCCGCCCTCAACGGGTAGGTGAGCGTGCAGGCGAGGGGCCAGCCCCACGAAGCATCATCCGCCTCACGCCGGGGCACTACCACCCCATGGTCGCGATACCGAACGACATCCGCACGAGGATCGAAGCGCCGCACATCTGGTACGTCGCCACGGTCAACCCTGACGGCTCGCCGCACGTGAGCCCCATGTGGCTGGGGCTCGAAGGGGACTTGCTGCTGTTCAACACGTCCATCGGGCGGATCAAAGAACGCAACCTCCGCCGCGAGCCGCGCGTGTGCCTCTCCCACGCGGACCCGGCGGACCCCTACGACCGCGTACAGATCCGCGGCCGCGCCGTCCGCTTCGTGGAGGGCCCGGAAGCGGACCGGAACATGGACCGGCTGGCGCGTCGTTACGTGGGAACCGAGCGATTCGAGTGGGGCGTCCCGGGCGAACAGCGCGTCGTCGTCCTGATCGAGCCGTACCGCATTCAGCGTGTGAAAGGCGTCGAGCCTTTGCCGCCCGGCGCACCGGGAGCCGATGGCGCGTCGCCGCCCGTCAGTCCCACGCGTTGAACAGCAGACCACCCAGCGCGGTAATGCCGTAGTAACGGACGTCGCGCCACTCCCCCTTGGTGAGCACGGAAGTATCCACGCCGGAGAGCGGCGCAACAAGCTGCTCGCGCCCGAGAACCACGAACCCCGCGCGAGCGAAGACGTGAGCCCACGGCGGCGGCGCGAGGAACTCCTCGTTGTACCAATCCCTGCGCTCCTGGGCGAACGCGATCCAGGGGTGATGGGCATGGCACAGAATGACGGTCTCGCCCCCGCCTGTGCCGTCGAGGATCGATGCGGAATGAAAAGTGCGAGGGTAGCCGCACTCCTCCACCTCGCCGACCGCCCCTCCCGCAAGACGGGCGGCCTCGTACAGAGTGGTGCGGAATGCCCGCAGATCAGTATCGGGAAGCGGACCTTCCGTAGACCGGAAGAACCCCGTTGCACCCCGCGGCAGTGGGAAAACCGCGCTCTCGTTGTCGCCCATGCCCTCATCATGCCCAGAGGCGCGGGCGCCGGCAGCACCCGGCTACCGTCCCCCGTCCTGCGCCGCGTCGAGGTTCCCGGTGAGCCGTTCCAGTAGTGCGCGCAGGGTGAGGGCCTCCTCGAGGGACAGGCCCGTCGCGGTGACGATCCGGCGGGGTACGGGCAGCGCGTGCTCGCGCAGTGCTTCGCCCGCCTCCGTGAGCCGGACCACGACCGAGCGCTCGTCCTCCGCGCTGCGCTCGCGCGCCACCAGGCCGGCCCCTTCCAGCCGCTTGAGCAGCGGGGAGAGCGTGCCGGAGTCGAGCCGCAGCCGTTCGCCGATGGCTTTGACGGGCTGGGGGTCGGGCTCCTCCCAGAGGACGAGCATGGCCAGGTACTGCGGGTAGGTCAGGCCGAGGTCCTTGAGGGCGTCGCGGTAGACGCCGCCGAAGGCGCGCGCCGCGGCGTTCAGTGAGAAGCAGATCTGGTGATCGAGGCGGAGCAGCTCCGCGTCGTCCGGGAGGGGGAAGGGCGGCGGAGTGGTCATGTCCTCAGGGTATCCCGCACCCCCATTCAATTGTGCACAACTTAGTTGCGTGCAATCATTACTCGTGTGCGGCAGCCGGGGAACCGGCGCCGCCCCCGCCCGAACCGATCGAAGGGACCTCCCATGAATGCGCTGTACACCGCCGTCGCCACCGCCAACGGCCGCGAAGGCCGTGCCGTGAGCTCGGACGGGCAGCTCGACCTCGCGCTGGCCATGCCGGCCCCGCTCGGCGGCAACGGCAACGGCACCAACCCCGAGCAGCTCTTCGCCGCCGGCTACGCGGCCTGCTTCGCCAGCGCCCTCGGCCTGGTCGGCCGCGAGGCGAAGGTCGACACGAAGGACGTCTCGGTCGCCGCCGAGGTCTCCATCGGCAAGGACGACTCCGGCTTCGGACTCTCCGTCGTCCTCCGCGTCGAGCTCCCGGACAGCCTCGCCGGCGAGACGGGCACCCGCCTGGTCGAGCAGGCCCACCAGGTCTGCCCGTACTCCAAGGCCACCCGCGGCAACATCCCCGTCGAGCTCGTCGTCGAGTAGCGGGCGCCATCGTGGACGCTGAACCCGACCCGCTGCCCGACGGTGTCCGGCCCGCCGGGGCCGACCTGTGGGAGACCTTGATCGTCCCGCGGGCGTCGATGGGAAGGCCTGTGGGTACCCCCGGCAGCGGCCGGCTGTACGGGGCGGCGGGCGCGTCGAAGGTGAACGAGCGGACGTCGTCGCCCTTGTAGTAGGGCAGGACGAATTCCGCGCTTCCGGTCACACTCGCGTACGTCGCCGGCTTCTGCTCGCGGTGCTCGGCGGACGCAGACGTGGACGCGGCGGTCGACACCGGCGCCAAGGTGGAGGCGGGTGCAATGGAAACGCCTCTCAGGGTGACGCCGGCGTCGGCCCGGGTCGGCCGACGATCACCGCCCGGCGCGCGCGGTGACCCCACCGGAGCACCGCGTCAGCACGTACGTGGTGCTGCCGTCGTCCTCCATGACGTCCCGCACGTGCTCGAAACCGAGCCGCTCCAGTACGGCCAGCGAGGCCTTGTTCGGTTCGGCGACGGTGGCGTGCACCTCGGTCAGCCCCAGCGTCCCGAAGCCGTAGGCGACGATCGCCTCCGCCAGCTCGGTCCCGAGGCCCGAACCCCACGCCTCGGGCGCAAGGGCGTAAATGATCTCGTGACCCCGGACCTCTTCGGTCGGCTTGATCTCCGCGTGCCCGATCAAGCGACCGTCCGGACGGCGCACGGCCCAGACGTCGAACAGGTTCCGGGCGTAGACCTTGGTGAAGATCCGCCCGAAGAGCGCCCGGTCGTCCTCCTCGCTGGAAGGCCCGTCACCCATCCATCGCGACACCTGCGGGTCCTGGAAGAGGGCGAGGAATGCCTCTTCGTCCTCGGGGGTGTAGGGGACCAGGAGGAGGCGCTCGGTGCGCAGTACCGGCGTCGGCGTCGGCGTCGATGCCTGTATCGGTGCCGGGTTCGGGTCCGGATTCGGGTTCGGTGTCACGGGCGGTGACGCTACCCACTGCGGAATCGCAGCGGCAATCGAGTTTCCGCTTTCCCGACGGTCTCCTCAGCGCCTGACCAACGGCGCAAACCCCAACAAATCGCTCAAACGATCGACACCTATAGTATCGCGGGGTGTTTTCGCGAATAAGCAGCAGAATTCCGTTCGCCGCGTGGCGTCAACCACGGATGATCCTGTGGGCCACGGCGGGTGTGGTGACCCTCGGGTTTCTCATCACGCTGGAGATCGCCGCGCGTCACTACACCGGCCGGCCGGGGCCGATGACCACTCAGGTGAGAGAGGTGATATTCGCCCCCAAACCGGGACCGCTGTACGGCGGTCTGGCGTTGATGATGGTGGCGCTCACCTGGCGGCAACGGTTCCTCGCGGCCGGTGCCGCGATCGGCATCGACGCCGTCTTCGTGCTCGTACGGTGGGCGATCGGCGCCGAGGTGCCCGAGGGCCATTTCTTCGGCAACGGCGCGTTGTGGGTGATGCTGGGCTGCGCGGTCATCGCTGTCACGCGCCGCACCGGCCGGGAACGCGTCGTACTGCTGCAGGCCGTCGGCCTGGGCCTGCTGCTGGTGGCCGGGCGCAAGACCGGCGACACCTGGCTGCTGATCACGGCGAAGACCCGGCACGAAGTGCTCGACCCGTACCTGGCGACCGCCGATCACGCGCTGGGCAACCCCTCGTGGGTGGCAGGCCGGATCCTCGAGGCCACCGGCCCGATCGGCACCCATGTCCTCGACCTGGTCTACGCGCAGCTCGCGGTGGCCGCGGTCGTCGTCGCGCTGTACCAGCTGCGCAACGTGGCGACCGAGCGCCGCTTCCCGCGCCATCACCTGGTGCGCACCTTTCTGGTGATCGGCCTCCTCGGGCCGGCCGTCTACATGGTCTTCCCGGTGGTCGGGCCGATCTTCGCCTACGGCCCGGGCACCTCCGGCACCGGCGGCGTGGAGTGGGCGGTGGCCAACCTGTGGCCGCACACTCCGGTGTCGATCGCCACCCCGCACCCGGTGCCGTACGACGCGATCACCCCTCGCAACTGCATGCCCAGCCTCCACACGGCGTGGGCCACCGCGATCTTCATCCATTCCCGCAAGGGCCCGCTGATCCTGCGATTCGCCGGTGCGTTCTGGCTGATCGCCACGCTCGGCGCGACGCTGGGATTCGGCTACCACTACGGCGTGGACCTCGTTGCCGGCGTGGTGTTCGCGCTCACGATCGAGGCGGCGCTGCGCTCGCAGGTACGCGGCTGGGACCGGGCAGGAATCCAGCTGGTCGCCTACGGCGCAACGGTCTTCGCCGCGCTCCTGCTGACCTATCGCTACCTGCCGGTGGAGATGGCCGAGCATCCGTGGGTGTTCGGACCGCTTCTCATCCTGGCGCTGACCTCAGTGATCTACGGCTACGTGCGGACCATCAGGCTGTGGGAACGCGAGCCGAAGGCCGCACCGGCGCGGCAACCGGAACCGGAAGCGGAACCACAACCCGAACTGGTCTGAGTCCGAGTCATGCCATGTCATGTCACGTCATGTCACGCCCAGGGGATTCCCGCACCGGGGACCACGAACCCGTACTCGTAGGCGAGGATCACGGCCTGCGTACGGTTCCGGGCGCCCAGCTTGGCCAGCAGGTTGCTCACGTGGGTCTTGACGGTCTCCAGGCTGACGACGAGGCGGACGGCGATGTCCGGGTTGGACAGGCCCGTCGCCATCAGGCGGAGGATCTCGACCTCGCGGCCCGTGAGCCCGGGAACGCCGCGCGCGGGGCGGGCCGGTGACACGGGCCGCGCTGCGACGAGTCTGCGGACGGCGTCCGGGAAGAGGACGGAGTCGGTCGTGGCGACCAGACGTACGGCGTGGGCGATCTGCTCCGAGGGCGCCCGTTTGAGGACGAAACCGCTCGCACCGGCGCGCAGGGCGTCGTAGACGTACTCGTCGTTCTCGAAGGTGGTGATCACCACGACCTTGGGCGGCTCGGGGAGGGCGGCCTGCAGCCGGCGGGTCGCCTCGATCCCGTCGATCCCGGGCATGCGCACGTCCATCAGCACGACGTCGGGCCGGAGTTCGGTGGCGAGGGACACGGCCCGGGTGCCGTCGGCGGCCTCGCCGATCACATCGAGGCCCGGCCGGGCGGACAGCAGGGCGCGCAGGCCGGTGCGCGTGAGTTCCTCGTCGTCGGCGACGAGGACGGTGACGGCCGAGGTGGCGGCAGTGGCGGCAGTGGCAGCGGCTGTCGCAGCCGTGGTCGCGATCATGGTCATGGCGTCGACCGTAGTGGGATGCGGACGGCGAGCAGCCAGCCGGTGCCGGTGGCATCGGGGCCTACGGAGATCTCACCGCGGAGCAGGTGCACGCGGTCGGTGATGCCGGTGACGCCCTGGCCCTTCCTGCGGCGGCGGGCGCGGTCGGCGAGCGCGTGGGACACCGGATGGGCGGCCCGGTTGATCCGGTTGGCCACCTCCATCTCCAGCCACGCTCCCGTGGCCGCCACCCGCAGGCCGATCGGGGCCGGCCGTCCCCCGTGGCGCAGCGCGTTGGTGAGGCCCTCCTGGACGATCCGGTACGCCTCCCTGGACACGGTCGCCGGTACGGCCGCCAGGTCGCCGGTGATGTCGGCGTCGACGTCCGTCCCGGTCCGGCGCACGCGGTCCACCAGGGCGTGCAGGTCGGTCAGGGAGAACGGCGGCGACGTCGGGGCCCGGCCCTCGCGGAGGATGCCGAGGACGTGGTCGAGGTCGTCCATGGCCGCGCGGGAGGCCTCCTCCAGGCCGGTGAGGGCGCGGCGGGCGGCGGCCGGGTCGGTGTCCACGAGCTCCTTGGCCACCGCGGCCTGGATGGTGGAGGCGGTCAGGGTGTGACCGATCGAGTCGTGCAACTCCTGGGCGAGCCTGTTCCGCTGGGCCAGGACGCGCACCTGCCCTTCGAGCGCGGCGAGCCGTTCGGCCGGCAGCGGGCCGAGCAGAGGGGGAGCCAGCCGCCTGAAGAGGGCGCTCGTGCCCTCGGCGACGCAGCAGGCGAGGGCCAGGAGCAGGGCGGCGGCCGGCGGCGTCCACGCTCCTGACCCGCCCCCGGCCACGTCCACGGGCAGGAACAAAATGATCCGGTCGCCGCCCCTGAGCCATACGGCGGGCAGGGCGACGGCCGCCATCAGGAGCAGGCCGGAGGCGGCGACGGACGCCCCGCCCAGCAGCGCGTGCAGGACGAGCCAGGCTCCCGTACGCAGGCGGTGCGGCCGACCGGAGCCTTCGGAAGCCGGTGCCGGAAGAGCCGTGCCCAGCAGGTGGTTGGCGAGCCGGACGGACGCGGACCGGGCGGGACGGGAACGGCCCGCGGCCGCGCACAGCGCCGCCCAGAGCGCCAGGAGGAGAATCACGCGGACGGGTCCCGGCCCGCCGGCCGACATCGCGGCGACCACCGGTACCGCCACCGCAAGCGGCAGCAGGCCGGCGACTGCGGCACCGAGAAACGCATAGAGCCAACTGGAGAACCAGTTGGAGAACCGGCCGGCGAGCCAACCGGAGAGCCGGCCGGCGAGCCGGCCTTTTCGGGAATCCGCGGTGAAACGCGGAGGTATGAGCGTGCGCACGCCGCGGAGTATCGCACCGGCGTCCCGCCGGAAACCTCCCCCGCAAGAGCCAGATGCGGATTCCCCCGCTACCGGGATGTGCCGGCCACCCCGGCCCGGCGAAGGTTGCCGGGCACGACGAACGACGCAGACGACATCGCAACATCGGGAAAGCAGGGGTGCGTTCATGGCATCGAAGGCGTTGCTGCCGGAATCCGGCACGACGAGAAGGAAAGGGGTGGCGGCGTTCCTCGTCATCTGTTTCGGGGCCAGCTGGGCCTATGTCTTCACGGCCCGTTTCGCATGCGGCCTGTCGCTGGAGAATCCGCTGGTGCAGCTGCCTTTCGGCCTCATGCCGGCCATAGCGGCGACCGTGGTGCGCCGCTGGGTCACCAAGGAGGGCTTCGCCGATTCCGGCCTGCGCCTGCGGCTGCGGAGTGCGTGGCCCTATTACCTCGTGGCCTGGCTCGGCCCCTTGGCGCTGACGGTCGCCACCATGGGACTGGCGGCGGCACTGGGGCTGTGGACCCCGGATTTCACCGCGCTCCGCGACTTCGCGGGTGGCATGCCCGCGTGGGCGTTCGTCGTGGTGCTCATGCTCGTCCTGCCGCTCCTGACGCCGATCTACGGCGGCGAGGAATTCGGCTGGACCAGCTATCTGCGTCCCCGCCTCTCCCCCGGCCGGTCCGCGAGAGCCACCGTCCTCACGGGTCTCATCTGGGCGTCCTGGCACTACCCGCTGGCGTTCACCGGCTACATCGAATTCCCCGGCGTCCTCATCGGGCTGGTGGCCTGGACGGTTTCCTTCCAGTTCCAGGAGGCGCTCCTGGTCTGGCTGTACGTACGCAGCGAGAGCGTCTGGGTCGTCAGCCTCGCCCACGCCGGCAACAACATGGTCCTCTCCCTCGTCTCGGGCATCCTCCTGTCCGAGGGCGCGGGCCTGGAGGTCACATCGGTCACCCTCCTGATGACCGCCCCGATGGCCGTCGTCTGTGCCGTACTCGCCCTGTGGGGGAAGCGGGGTGCCGGATCGCCACATCGCCGGATCGCCGTAGACGCGAATTGCACCTACGGTGGACAGGTGGGGCCAGGGGCTTCTTGAGTTGCATGAGAGGGCCGCCATGGCGATCGACATCCACGCGCACGCATGGACGGACGCCTACCTCGATCTGCTCCAGGGGTACGGCAGGACCGACACCGCCACGCAGCGCGGCCTCGGCGCGGGCGTCTCGGACGCGGACATGGAGGCGCGCTTCGAGCTGATGGACGCGGCGGGCGTCACGCTCCAGGTGTTGTCGGTCACCCCTCAGTCACCGCACTTCACCGACCGCGAGCACGCCGTACGGGCCGCCCGCACGGCCAACGACCTCTACGCGGACGTGGTGCAGCGCTGGCCGGACCGGTTCCGGGCGTTCGCCGCACTGCCGTTCCCGCACACGGACGCCGCGCTGGAGGAGCTGGCGCGAGCGCTCGACGAGCTGAACATGGCGGGTGCGTGCACGACGACGTCGGTCCTGGGCCGCTCGGTGGTGGACCCGGCGTTCGAGCCGGTCTTCGCGGAACTCGACCGGCGCGGAAGCGTCCTCTACGTACATCCCGCGGGGACCGGAGCCGAGTCGCCGCTGATCGCCGGCCACCGTCTGACGTGGACGATCGGCGCCCCCGTCGAGGACACCGTCGCGGCGATGCACCTGATCCTGGCCGGCGTCCCCAGCCGTTATCCCCGCCTGAAGGTCGTGATCTCGCACCTGGGCGGAGCGCTGCCCATGGTGCTGGCCCGGGCGGACCACCAGTACCTCTGGGAGGCGCCGGACATCCCGGAGAAGCCGAGCCTCGCGGCGCGCCGCATGTGGTACGACACGGTGGGACACGGACACGTGCCGGCGCTGTGGGCGGCCGTGGAGACACTGGGCGCCGACCGGCTGGTCCTGGGCACCGACTTCCCCTACCAGGCCGGCGAGCAGTTCCTGGCCGCCACGGGCTACATCCGGTACTCGGGCCTGCCCGACGCCCAGGCGACCGCGATCCTCGACGAGAACGCCACCCGGTTGATCACGCTGTGAGCGGCCACCCGGTGGCTCCTCCTCCGGCTCCGATCCCGGACACCGTTCACACGCCGTGGTGAGCGAGCGGCGCGTGCGGGTCGCCGCCGACGGGGGTGTGGTCGGTGTGCACGGTCACGGCGGTCAGCCGGGGTACGGCGTGGATCAGGGCGTGTTCGGCCGCGACGGCCAGGCGGTGGGCCTGGACGACGGTCAGGTGCGGGTCGACGACGATGTCGGCCTCGGCACGCAGGGAGTGCCCGACCCAGCGGATGCGCACCTGCCCGAGGTCGCGCACGCCGTCCACGCCGCGCAGGGCGTTCTCGGCGCTGTCGACGAGTCCCGGTTCGACGGAGTCCATCAGGCGGCGGCCGACCTCCCGGGCGGCGTCCTTGAGGACGAGGAGGATCGCGGCGGTGATGAGCAGGCCGACGAGGGGGTCGGCGAGGCGCCAGCCGAGGGCGGCGCCGCCGGCGCCCAGGAGGACGGCCAGGGAGGTGAAGCCGTCGGTGCGCGCGTGCAGGCCGTCGGCGACCAGGGCCGCGGAGCCGATCCGCCGGCCGGTGCGGATGCGGTAGCGGGCCACGCACTCGTTGCCGACGAAGCCGGCCAGCGCGGCCAGGGCCACGGCCCACAGGTGCGTGACGTCACGGGGGTGCAGGAGCCGGTCGACGGCCTCGTACGCCGCGAGGGCGCACGAGGCCGCCATGGTCGCGAGGACCGCGACGCCCGCGAGGTCCTCGGCGCGGCCGTATCCGTAGGTGTAGCGGCGGTTGGCGGCCCGTCGCCCGAGCACGAACGCGATGCCCAGCGGTACGGCGGTCAGTGCGTCGGCGGCGTTGTGGAGGGTGTCGCCGAGCAGGGCCACCGACCCGGAGAGTGCGGTGACCACCGCTTGGACGACGGTCGTCGCGCCCAGGATCCCGAGCGACAGCCACAGCGTGCGCATGCCCTCCCGAGATGCCTCCATCGCCGCGTCGACCTTGTCCGCGGCCTCATGGCGGTGCGGGGTGAGGAAGTGGCCGAGCCCATGTCCATGTCCATGCCCATGCCTGTGCCCCTCCCCAAGGCCCTCCCCGTCCCCGTGCCGGTGCCCGTGCTGCCGGTGCCGGTTCCCGTCCATGGCACCCACGATGGCACGCTGATCCGATTGCGGCTACCACCGTCATACGTCCCGTGACCAGGTGCGATGCCTATGCAGGTGCACTCAGCTCCGCGACGAGTGCCCGCATCACGCCGAAGGCCGGTTTGGGGGTGTAGTCGTCGGCGGTGAGGCCGAATTGATGGAACAGGCCGGGGTCGGCGCTGTCGGCGTCGCGCAGCGCGAAGTGGGTGTAGACGCCGATCCGCAGCTCCTCCGCGTGGGCCGCGACGGTCCGTACGACGGTCTCGACCACGTCGGCCTGACGGTGCTCGGGGCGGTCGGGCCCGGTGGGCCAGCCGTGCTCGGTGATGTGCAGGGGCAGGTGCGCCAGACCGGCGGGTGCCAGTACGGCGTCCCGGTGGTGGTGCAGCAGTCCCTCGGTGGCGGCGGCGAGGCCGGCGGGGGCGACGGGCCGGAAGACGTCGGGGAAGAAGTCCAGGCCCACGTAGTCCAGGTCGCCGGTGAAGTCCGCCTTCCCGTGGTCGGTCAGGTCGGCGACGAAGGAGGCGGCGGGGCCGAAGAGGGGGGTGGTGTTGAAGCCGACGCGCAGGTGGGCGTGTCCGAGTTCCCGTGCGCGCGCCTTGGCGGCGGAGACTCCGCGGGCGATCGCCTCGTTCACCCGGGGGTAGAAGCCGTCGAGCGTGGGGATCGTGGTGACGTTCGGCTCCTCCGTCACCTGCAGGGTGTCCGTGATCCCGCCGTACTGGTCGACCAGCTCGCGCAGGAACGCACAGTAGCCGTCGACGTTTCCGGCCGCGGACCGGTACTGCGCCACCAGGTCCAGGCGGCGGCCCCGTACCGCGTACTGCTCGGCGGCGGCCGGCGTCGCCGTCGCGTGCGGCCCGCCGGGGCGGGTGGTGTCGTCGAAGGCGGTGTAGGCGCGCACCAGGAAGGGGCGGTCGGGGCGGCCTTGGAGGAGGTCGAGTGCGGTTGCTATGCGGGCCGGGTCGTCGGGCGGCCCGGCGGCCAGGTGTCCGGTGTCGTCACCGGCGACTCCGCCCGGGTAGATCCCGAAGACGAGTCCGTCATGCGTTTTCGTGGGCATCGGTGGTGCGGTTCCCTTCGCTCTCGGCGGGCCATGTCAGGGCGCCGGTGCGGATGTCGTCGATGACGGCCTCGATCCACGCCGTCTCGGAGCGGGCGAGGCTGATCGCGTATTCGGCTTCGATGACGTGCAGCCGGGGCACGCCGGCCTTGCGGGCTTCCGCGAGGCGTTCCTCGTCGGCCGCCGTGCGCTCCCGCAGGCGCCGGGCCCGTTCCGAGAGGGCGTCCACGGCGCCGCCCGGGCCGAGGGCGCCGAGGTAGGCGACCGCGCCCAGGAACTGGGAGAACTCCCGTTCCGGGTGGCGGATGCGGGAGTCCAGGCGCCGTACGAGTTCCTCGTGGCCGGCCCGGGTGAGGGCGTAGACGGTCTTCTCCGGGCGGTTGCCGGACCGTTGCTGCCCCTGCACCGTCGCCCAGCCGGCTTCGGTCAGGGCGGCGACGACGTTGTAGAGCGAGCCCCGGTTGACCGCGGCTGCGTGGTTGTCGCTGCGGGTGCGCAGCTCGGCGAGCATCTGGTACGGGTGCGAGGGCTGCTCCAGCAGGAGTCCCAGCACGGCGAGCACGATCGGGTTGTCGAGGACGCGGCGCGGCATGCTTGCAGCCTATAGTCTAAATAGACCATTAGGCCATGGGGAAGCTCAGCCCGGGCCCACCGCCTCCGCCCTCACCGCGGCGGGCTCCCGCCGGCCCGGTCCCGCCAGCGACGTGACCGTGGCGCGCGCGTCGGAGCGGACCGCGTCCTGGAGGCGGGCCTGTGACAGCACGATGGCCAGCTGGACGGTTCCCAGGCACAGGGCCACGGCAGGATGCCCAGCGGGTGCCGCCCCAGGGAGCCCGCCGCGAGCAGCACCGCGGCCACCGCGAGGGCGGCGGCCGGCCGCGAGGCCCCCAGCCCGGCCAGCGGTCCGGCGAGCCGGCCGCCGAGCGCCTTGCCCACCTCCGTACCCCCCGTGGGCTCCGCCGGTGGCGAGGAACTCCTGCTCGGCGAAGTCGAACAGCTCCCCTGCCGCGCCATCCACCCCCCGGCATCGGTAAGTTCACATCGGCAGAGTGTGAGAGCAGGGGTTCGAGAGGGGCTCTGGTGCGCAGTGGCGGACCGCTTGCTGGTTGATCTCGACGCGTCGGGACGCGCATCGGTGTCGGCGTGGCTGGACGGGGACCTCCCGGGCCCCGTGGGCGAGCCGGTGACGCTGAACTGGCCGCTGACCTCCGACGAACTGGAGGACCTCCGCTGGTACCTGGAGGACTACCTGCGGGCTCCCTTCGGCGTGTACGAGGACCGGGGCGACCGGATAGCCCGCCGCTTGCCCTCCTGGGGCCGCACCATGTTCACCGCCCTGTTCGGCTCGGGGCCCGCCCGCGACGCCTACGTCCAGGTGCGCACCCGGGCCGCCCACCCCGGCTCCACCGAGATCGTCCTGCGCTCGGCCGTCCCCGCCTGGCTGGGGCTGCCGTGGGAGCTGTTGTGCGACCCGCGCCTGCCCACCCCGCTGGTGCTGGACGGGGTGGGGCTGAGCCGCGGCCTGCCCGCGGCGAACCTCGGCAACGCCTTCGACGTCGGCGGGCGGCGGCTGCGCGTCCTGATGGTGATCTCCCGGCCCGACGGCGCCCGCGACGTCGGCTACCGGATGATCGCACGCCCGCTGCTGCGCCGCCTGGAGGCGGTGCGCGGCCGCGTCGAGGTGGAGGTGCTGCGGCCGCCGACGCTGGAGGCGCTGGCCGAGCGGCTGCGCACGGCCCGCGAGGCCGGAACGCCGTTCCAGATCGTGCACTTCGACGGGCACGGCGCGCTGACGGACGAGGGCGTGCTCGTCTTCGAGAGGCCCGGCGGCGGCGCGGACCACGTCGGGGCCGACCGCATCGCCCGCGTCCTGGCGGACGCCCGCGTGCCGGTCGTGGTGCTCAACGCCTGCCAGTCCGGGGCGGTGGGCAAGCAGCTGGAGGCCGCCGTGGCCACCCGGCTGCTGGCCGGCGGCGCCTCGGCGGTGGTGGCCATGTCCTACAGCGTGTACGCCGTGGCGGCGGCCGAGTTCATGACGGCCTTCTACGAGCGGCTGTTCGCCGGTGACACCATCGGCGAAGCGGTGCGCGCGGGACGGGCGCAGATGGCCCGGCGCCCGGGGCGGCCGAGCCCGAAGGGCGAGCTGCCGCTGGAGGACTGGGCGGTCCCGGTGCACTATCTGCGCCGCGAGGTCCGCTTCCCCGAGCTGCGGTCCGCCCCCGCCTCCGCCCGGCCGGAGCCGTCCCTGGAGGCCGCCCTGGACCGGCTGCGCGAGCGCGGCCCCGGGGAGCGGGACGATCCGCTGGCTCCCGAAGGCGAGTTCGTCGGCCGCGACACGCTGTTCCACACCCTGGAGGCCGCGGCCCGCAACCGGCGCGTGGTCGTCCTGCACGGCCCCGGCGGAACCGGGAAGACCGAGCTGGCCAAGGCGTTCGGCCGCTGGTGGCGCGACACCGGCGGCGTCGGCCGGCCGGAGTGGGTGATCTGGCACTCCTTCGAGCCCGGCGTCGCCTCGTTCGGCCTGGACGGTGTGGTCTCGGCGATCGGCCTGCGCGCGTACGGCGCGGACTTCGCCCGGCAGAACACGGACACGCGCCGCGAGCTCGTACGCGACCTGCTGCGCGAGCACCGGCTGCTGGTGGTCTGGGACAACTTCGAGTCGGTCGCGTCCATGCCCGACCCCGACGGCGCCACTGCCCCGCTGGACGAGGCCGCGCGCGGCGAGCTCAAGGACTTCCTCGCCGAGGTCGCCGCCGGCGGCCGCAGCGTCGTCCTGGTGACCAGCCGCACGCCCGAGCACTGGCTGGGGGACCTGCGCCGCGTCACCGTCGGCGGCCTCTCGCACGACGAAGCCGTCGAGTACGCCGACCACGTGCTGCAGCCGTTCCCCGCCGCGGCACCGCGCCGCGCGGACCGCGCCTTCGCCGACCTGCTGGAATGGCTCGACGGCCACCCGTTGAGCATGCGGCTGATCCTGCCCCACCTGGACACCACCGACCCCGCCGCGCTCCTGTCCGGCCTGCACGGCGGCACCGCCCTGCCCGCCCCGCCCGGCGGCGACCGCACCACGTCCCTGCCGTCCAGTATCAGCTACTCCCTCGCCCACCTCGACCCCGTGGAGCGCCGGCTGCTGGCGGCCGTATGCCTGTTCCAGGGTGTCGCCGACGCCCGGGTGCTGGCCGAGTTCTCCCGCCACGAGCGGACCCCGCAGCGCTTCCGCGGCGTCGACAGCCGCGGCTGGGACACGGTGCTCGACCGGGCGGCCCAGGTGGGCCTGCTCACCGGCCTGGGCCGGGGCATGTACCGCACCCACCCCGCGCTGCCCGCCTACCTCGCCGAGCGGTGGCGCGCCGACGACCCGGCGGCCTACGCGGCGCAACGCGCCGACGCCGAGGAGGCGATGCTGTTCGCGGTCACCGGCTTCGCGGAGTGGCTGCGCCGGGAGCTGCACGCCGACGGCGCCTCGCGGGCCTACCGCACGCTCGGGCTGCACCTGCGCACGCTGGGCCACCTGCTGGCGCACTCCCTGGCCGGCCGGTTGTGGACCAACGCCATGTACCTCGTCCGGCCCCTGTACCTCTACTGGCAGCGCAGCGGGCTGAACGAGGAGATCCTCGCGTGGAGCGACCGCGCCAGGCTGGCCCTCGAAGGGCCGGACGGCACCCCGCCCTTGCTCGGCGAACCCGGTGGAGAGCTGTGGCTGCTGGTCGCGCGGGCGCAGGCGGGCAGGTTGCAGATCCAGGCCCGGTTCGACGCCGCGGAGACCGTCTACACCGAGATCCTCACCATGCTCGGAGCACACCCGGAGCCTCCCCGTGAACAGCTCGCGACCGCCTACGACGAGCTGGGCAAGCTGGCCCAGGTACGGGACCGGCTGGACGAGGCCGAGCAGTGGTTCGGCCGGGCCCTCGCCCTCAGGAAGGGCTCGGGCGACCCGTCCGGCGAGGCCGAGGCGTACCGCAAGCTCGGTCTCGCGGCACAGGAGCGGAAGCAGTGGGAGGAGGCCGACCGGTGGCTGCGCCGGGCCCTCGCCGTCACGGAGGAGGCGGGTGACCGCCGCGGCATGGCGGACCTGTTCAGCGACCTCGGCGTCGTCGCGGTGCTGCGGGGCCGGGGGAACGAGGCGGAGCAGTGGTACCACCGGCTCCGCGCCGCCAAGGAGGGAGCGGCGGCGGAACACCCGCGCCGCAGGGCCCACCTGTGTCACAAGCTCGGCCTGCTGGCGATGGGCGGAGTCCTGTGGGACGAAGCCGAACGGTGGTACCGCGAGGCCCTCGCCATCGAGGAGCAGCTGGGCGACCGGTCCGCCATGGCCGGCACCTGCAGCGACCTCGGCCGGGTGGCGCACGCGAAGGGACGGCTGGACGAGGCCGAGCAGTGGTACCTGCGGTGCCTCACCATCGAGGAGGCGCTGGGCGACAAGCGCTCCCTCTCGCTCACCTACCACGAGATGAGCGGGCTGGCCGCGTCCCGTGGCAGGACCGGCGAGGCCCTGGAGTGGGCGGTCCGGTCGGCGACCCTCTTCGACCGCTTCCCCCACCCGTCGGCCGGCTCGCGCCCCCGCGACCTGGCACGCCTGACCGGACTGCTGGGCACGGCGGCGCTGGAACAGTACTGGGCGCGCGTCACCGGCACCCCACTGCCCGCTGACGTACGTCAGTGGATCGAGACACACGGCTCGGAGGAGAGACGATGAGCGAGCGGACGGCAGCGACGGAGAACCCCGCCAGCAGGGGAGCGCGGGCGGCGGCACGGCGGATGGCCGCCACGCACGGCGCGCAACTGGAGGCACAGGTCGAGGCGGCGCTGCACGCGCAGGGCGCCGGATCCGGTGCCCGCGCGGGACAGTACCTCGACGCCGATCCGGTCGCGCTCGGCTCGCTGATCGTCAGCGTGGCCTCCCTGGCGTGGACGGTCTACCAGGACCTGCGCACGAGGACGCCGTCCCCGTCGCGGCCGGTGATCGCCCGCCGCGTACGGATCGAACTGCCGGCGGACGGCCGGACCACTCCGGAGGAGCGGGACAGGATCATCGACATCGTGGTGGAGGAAGTCACCCGGAATGCCGAGGACGGGGAACAAGCGTGATGATGCCCGGCGGTCTCACAGGCCGCCGGGCATTGGGCATCGGGCATCGGGCACGCCCGGCCGGCCGGTCTGCGGCAGCGCCGGGCGTAGGGGGGTGTAGGGGCTGAAGCCGCTCCCGGTCCGCCCGTAGTCTGCCGACGGAGCCGGAACCTCGGCGTCATCGACGGAAGGCGGGCGATCGGCCGTGGCGGTAGTCCTCATCACCGGTTGCAGCAGCGGCATCGGCCTGGAGACGGCACTGGCGTTCGCGCGCAGAGGGGACCACGTCAACGCCTCGATGCGGAACCCGGCCAAGGCGGACGGGCTCCGCGAACGCGCGCGTGCCGAGGGGCTGGACATCGAGGTGCTGCCCCTCGACGTCACCGACGACGCGTCCGTGACCACCGCCGTGCGGGCGGTCGAGGAGCGGCACGGCGCGGTCGGCGTCCTCGTGAACAACGCCGGCGTCGACTACACCAGCGCCGTCGAAGCCGCCTCCCTGGAACAGGCGCGCGCGGTGATGGAGACCAACTACTGGGGTGCGCTGCGCACCATCCGCGCCGTCCTTCCCGCCATGCGGGCCCGGGGCGGCGGCGTGATCGTCAACGTCAGTTCCCTGGCGGCCCGGATGTTCGCGGTGCCCTACGGCGGGTTCTACACCTCCAGCAAGGCGGCGCTCGGGGCCGCGAGCGAGGCGCTGGCGGCGGAGGTGCGGCCGTTCGGCATCCGCGTGGTGTGCGCCGAACCGGGCGCCTTCGTCTCCCGGATCCACGAGAACGCCGCCAAGCGGGAATCCTCCGGCGACGACCCGTACGCGGCGGACGAGACCTGGCTGGCACGCTTCCTCTCCCGCATGGGCGAGGGCGCCGGGGACAGCCGCGAGGCGGCGGAGGCGATCGTCGCCGCCGTGGAGAACCCCGCCACCCCGCTCCACACGGTGATCGGCAAGGAGGCGGAAGCGGCACTGGAGCTCACACGCGGCGTCTCCCACGAGGAGTGGCTCCCGCAATTCGTCCAGCTGGCCGAGTCCGTGGCGGGCCCGCGCCCGGCCCCGAAGACGCGCCCTCACAGGTGACCGGGCCTGAAGGCGGGCGTGATGTGATGGCGCAGTGAACCGCACCGCCACCGAAGACACCAACCGCCGCATGCTCAGGGCCCGGGACGCGATGGACCGGGCCTACGCGCAGCCGCTGGACGTTCCGGCCCTGGCCCGGATCGCCCATGTGTCGGAGGCCCACTTCACACGCACCTTCCGGGCCGCGTTCGGCGAGACGCCGCACCGCTACCTGCAGCGGCGGCGCGTCGAGCGGGCGATGTTCCTGCTGCGCGAGACCGACCGCAGCGTGACGGACATCTGCTTCGAGGTCGGCTTCGGCAGCCCCGGAACCTTCAGCCGCACCTTCCGCGACATCGTCGGCCGGTCGCCGAGGACGTACCGCAAGGAAGCGGCGTCCGCGGCCGCAGGCGTACCGACGTGCTTCACGATGGCGTGGACGCGGCCGAGCGTCTGACCAGCCGGGGGGGCGCCGGCTGACTGAGCAAGCTGCTGACTGAGCAGTTTTGGATAAGTTTCCATCCGGCCCGCCCAGTAGCGTGATGCTCATGTTCAACGCCATCACGCAATCGCAGATATACGTTCTCGACCAGGACGAGGCCCTCGACTTCTACGTCGGCAAGCTCGGCCTGGAGGTCGCCGCCGACGTCGACATGGGCTTCATGCGCTGGCTGACCGTCCGCATCCCCGGCCACCCGGAGCGCCAGATCCTTCTCGAGAAGCCGGGCGCGCCGGCGATGTCGGAGGAGACGGCACAGCAGGTCCGCGAACTGGTGACCAAGGGGGCCATGGGCGGCTGGCTCATCTTCACCACGGACGACTGCCGCAAGACGTACGAGACGCTGCTGGCCCGGGGCGTCGAATTCACCGAGGAGCCCACCGACCGCCCGTACGGAACCGACTGCGGCCTCCGCGACCCGTTCGGCAACCGCATCCGGTTCACCCAGCCGAGGGGCTGAGGCGCGGGCCCCAAGGAGGAACAGGAGCCCGGGGGCCGAGGCGGGGGCGCGAGCAGGGGCGTCAACAGGAGCCCGTAATCTGGCGCCTGTTGACGGTGGTAACGAGGGGGGAACGTGAGCATCGCACTGTTCGCGCTCGGGGGCACGATTTCGGTGTCCGGGCGCGCCAAGGGTGAGCGGCTCACCGGCGCCGAGATCACCGCCGCCGTACCCGGGCTCGACGGCCTCGGGGTGGCACTGGACGTACAGGACGTTCATGCCGTGCCGAGCGGAAGCCTGACCTTTGCGCAGGTGCTCGGCGTCGTCGAGGCCGCCTCGCGGGCCGTGGCGGAAGGAGCGGTCGGTGTCGTCGTCACGCAGGGCACCGACACGCTGGAGGAGACCGCGTTCCTCGTCGATCTGCTCTGGGAGCACGAAGCGCCGTTCGTACTGACGGGCGCGATGCGGCAGCCGGGCACGGCCGGCGCCGACGGCCCGGCCAACGTGCTCGCGGCCGCCCGCGTCGCCGCCTCGTCCGCGGCGCGCGGGCTCGGCGCGCTGGTGGCCTTCAACGACGAGGTGCACGCGGCGCGCTGGGTCCGCAAGTCCCACAGCACGAGCACGGCGACGTTCGCCTCGCCGAACGCCGGTCCGGTGGGTCACGTCATCGAGGGCGAGGTACGGATCCTGGCCGCCCCGCCGCGCCGTTCCACCGTCCTGCCGGCCGGCTGCGACAGCGCACGGATCGACGCCGCCCGCGTGGCCCTGCACTGCGTCACGCTCGACGACGACGGGGCTCAGCTCGCAGGGCTCGCCGAGACGTACCGCGGCCTGGTGGTGGCCGGCTTCGGCGTCGGGCACGTGCCCGCTTCCCTCGCCCCCGTGCTGGGTGCGCTCGCCGACCGCATCCCGGTCGTCCTGACCTCCCGTACGGGCAGCGGCCCGGTGCTGCGGCACACCTACACCGCGCCCGGCTCGGAGACCGACCTGCAGCAACGCGGGCTGATCAACGGCGGGTTGCTCGACCCGTACAAGGCCAGGGTGCTGCTGCGGCTGCTGCTGGCGGCGGGTGCGGGGCGGGAGGTGGTGGCCGCGGCGTTCGCCGAGCACGGCCACTGACGTTGCCGGGGGTGCGCGTCCCTAAAGGCCGGTGTCCGCGTCGGAGCCGGCGTCGGAGCCTGCGTCAGTGTCCACGACGGGGTCCCCGTCGGAGTCCACGTCGGGTTCCACTCTGCGGGCGCGGGCCCACTGCTCCTCGAACTCTTCGCGGCTGATCTCCTGCGCCACCGATTCCGGGGCGAAGAGGTCCACGATCGGCGTGTTGAAGATCCAGTCGTCGGGGGTGCTCTTGACGGCGGTTCCGTCCTCGGCCAGTTCCACCTGCCGCATGCGGCGCCCGTCGGGCGAGACCTCCATCAGGTAGACGGCTAGGCCTTCGTCGTCCTCGTCGTCCCATCGGCGACGCAGGTACACGACCTCCTTGTCCGCGAGTGCGCCGAAGCCCGGGTGTTCGCGCTGCGCCTCCCGTTCGGCCCGCAGTCCGTCCAGGCCCGGAGGCATCTGCGGTGCGTCGATGTCGACTTCCGGTATGCCGTCGTCGCCTTCGCGCCATGCCACGGTCTCCGGGTCCGTGACGACCTCCGCCCACGCGAACGTCTCGACGATCTCCCGCTCCGACCGCGCGAAGACCCACCACCACGCGCCCCCCATGCCGTAGTCGTGGAGCACGAGGAAGCGTGTCTTGGGCGCGGCGTCAGTACCAGTCACAGCGGCAAGATTACTTGGATTGTCATGAACCGCCCCACCGGCTACTTAGGCTAACCTAACTCCACCTTCGGTCGGTCGAAGGAACGGCTTGCCCGGATCCGCTTCTGAGGACGGTCACCATGCAGCGACAGCACAGTCAGGGCACACCCGGCACCGCACGGACCCGTGACGGCCGCGAGCTGTTCTTCATGGAACGGCCGGGACCGGCAGGAGGCGGCGGCACGACCGTGGTGTTCGAGGGAGGCCTGGCCGCGACCCGCTCGTACTGGGCGCCCGTCCAGCAGGCCGTGGCGGGCTCGGCCCGGACGGTGGTCTACGACCGCAGCGGCCTCGGCCGCAGCGCCCCCGACCCGTCGGGCCCGCGCAACCTCAACCGGCTCGCCGACGACCTGGGCGACCTGCTCGACCACCTCGGGCCGGGGCCCTTCGTCCTGGTGGGACACAGCTGGGGCGGCCTGATCGTGCGCGTCGCGGCGGCGGCCCGGCCCGAGCGGATCGCCGGCCTCGTGCTCGTCGACCCCACGGACGAGGCCTGCGACCTGCTCCTCGAACCCTCCATCCGCAAGCTGGAGAAGAACCGCTACCGCATATCCGTGCTCCTCGCCCGCCTCAAGGTGTTCGGCCTCCTCTTCCGCAAGGTGACCAGCGCCCTGCCGCCCGACGCCGCCGCCGACATGCGCGCGGAGGCCTTCACCCTCGCGACGGTGCACACCATGGGCGCCGAACAGGCCTCCGTCGAGGCCGACCTGCGCGCCCTGCTCGCCCACCCGCCGAAACTCGGCGACATCCCCGTGACGATCATCTCCGCGACCCGTCCCACCCCCGGCATGAGCGCACAAGCCCGCAAGTCCGTGAACGCGTCCCATGCGTACCGCGCACGGCAGTCGCCACGCGGCCGGCACGTCCTCGCACAGCAGGCCGACCACATGGTCCCCACGGCCGAACCCGCGATCGTCGTCACGGAGACGGAACGCTTGCTCGGCGTCGAGGACCCTGCTGCCGCCGCTGCCGACCCTTCCCCGGAACGCTGACTTGCGGCGGGCGATGAGGCGATCGACTGTTACCGCCGCCGGGTCCGCCGGTCCGGGAACATTCCGGCAGGGCGCCTCGTTTGACCTCGGGTCCACCACCCCTTGATCGCGAACCGAGGAGTACCTTGCCCGAGACTTCGCCCGAGAGCTCCCCCTCCGGCACCGTGACCGCTCTTCCCTCACTCGCCGCCCAGGCAGAACGCCTGATCGAGCTCGGGGTGCACGAGATCGCCGGGATACCCGCCGATGAGCTGCGCGCCTTCGCCGCGAACGCCGGTGACGAGGGCGGCCGGCGCGGTGACGGCGGCGCCCTGCTCGCCGTCCACCCGCACCGCGCCCCCGCCTCCGCGCTCGCACCGCTGCTCCGGCACGACGGCAAGCCCGGCTTCGTCGTCACCGACATGGCCGACGTCGATGACTTCGCCCCCTGCACCGTGGAACTGCCCGACGCCCCTCTCTACCTCGTCACCGGCCTCGACCGCGGCGACCACATGGCCGACTGGAGCCCGGAGGAGGCCCTGCCCGCCCTCGCCGCGCGGGACCGCACCCCGCTGCTGCTCACCGAAGGCATCCACTGGGTGCTCCAGCAGCCGGGGATCCTGGAGCGCAACCGCTGCTTCATGACCATCGGCTCCCGGCTGCGCAAGGCGAACGGCGCCCTGGACGCCCGTACCCCGGCAATCTGGATCAGCAACGGCACCGGGCGGGACGGCCGCGAGCGGCGCAACGCCCCGAAGGTCGGCTGGTGCTGGTGGGGCAACCGCCACACCTGGCTCGGCTTCGCCTCCGCCACGGGCCGAAGGCCTTAGGTTCACCCTGCCTGCCAGGGGGTCCGTGGCCGCGGCACCATACGGAGATGCCGCGGCCCCGGCCGCGGTCCAGGATTGTTCGGAGATCCTCATCCACCGGGGGGCACCCTAGGAGGACGCATGTTGCGGCAGACCAGACTGGCCGGGGAATCAGCGGACTACCTCGCCGCCCGCGAAGAGCTGCGCCTGGCCGAGATCGAGCTCATGCGCCACCGGGAGCAGGTCGCGGCCCGGCGGCGGTCGCTCCCGCAGGGGCCGCCCGTCGACGACTACGCCTTCGCCGAAGGCCCCGCCGACCTGGACGCCGGCGACACACCGGTCAGCGAGGTCACCCTGAGCGAGCTGTTCACCGCCCCGGACCGCCCGCTGATCGTCTACCACTTGATGTACGGCAAGTTGCAGACCATCCCCTGCTCGATGTGCACCCTGTGGATCGACGGTTTCAACGGCATCGCCCGCCACATCGCCCGCAACGCCGACTTCGCCATCGCCGCGGCCGCCGACCTGCCGGCCCTCCGGCAGCACGCCCGCAACCGGGGCTGGCACGGGCTACGGCTCCTGAGCTGCGGCGACAGCACGTTCAAGTACGACCTGGGCAGCGAGGACAAGGACGGCGCACAGGACTCCACCGTCTCCGTCTTCACGCGCGACGGTGACGGCACGATCCGCCATTTCTACTCCGCCCACCCCCGCATGGCCGACGACATCGACCAGCGCGGCATCGACCTCCTGGCTCCTGTCTGGCACCTGCTCGACCTCACCCCGCAGGGCCGCGGCGACTGGTTCGCGGGCCTCGATTACTGAGCCGAGCTCCGACGACCGCACTCACCAAGCAGATCACACCAGAACGGTATAAATTGGTCGAAGATCTACGGGAGAGGAGACCTCATGTCCTCGAAGCGGCGCCGTAAGAAGAGGGCCCGCCGTAGCAAGGCGGCCAATCACGGCAAGCGGCCCCAGTGCTGATCTCTTGACCGTGCTCGATACCCCGCCCGCAGCCCGACGGCCGCCGGCGGGGTGGGGCAAAGTGAATGGCGTTCGGCGCGGCGCGCCTCGTCAGTCGGCGTGACAGAGCCGGAACGGCATGCCGGCGTCCCGCAGCCGTCCGATCAGCGCATCACCCATGGCCGTAGCCGTCGTGACCTGCCCGGCGGTCGCCGGCAGATCGTCCAGCGCGAGACACAGCGACGCCTCGGCCAGCATTTTCGCCGTCTCCCCGTAGCCCGGGTCACCGCCCGTGACCTCGGTGAACACCCGCTGACCGCCCCCTTCACCGACGGCCCGCACCCGGAACCGGGCGCGCGCCCGCTGCTCCGCGCTCGGCCCCCTCCCCGGCTCGTAGCGGCTCATCAGCCACGTCCGCACGGGGGACACCTGCGCGGCCGCCCACACCACCCCCAGGCCGACCGGCCCGGCCAGGGCGATGGGCAGCCTCTTCACCGACGCGTAGTGGCGGTAGCGGAAATCGGGCCCGTACCGCTCCAGCGCGGCCGCCGAGCGGCGTACGACCTGGGGGTCGAGCGTCGGCAGCGGCAGCGCCCACATGCCGGTCTCCTTGCTGAACCGCGGCGCCCCCAGCGGAGCCCGGACCCGGCGACCGGCCGGCTGCGGCTCGTACCGGCCGCGCTCCTCCGCCGCCGCCTTCGCCTGGCGCTGCCGCGAGGCGATCGCCAGGGACGAGGCCAGCGTGCCGCCGGAGATGATCCCCGACGCGCGCACGAACCCGTCGACCGTCAGCGGCACCCCTTCCGGCAGCTGCTGCACGGTGAAGTAGGCGAGGAGGTCGTGCGGCACCGAGTCGAAGCCGCACGCGTGGACGATGCGCGCGCCCGACTTGCGGGCCTGCGCGTCGTGGCGCACGTACGTCAGGTCCACGAACTCCGGCTCCCCGGTGAGGTCCGTGTAGTCGGTGCCTGCTTCCGCGCACGCGGCCACCAGCTCCTGGCCGTACCAGATGTACGGGCCGACGGTGGAGGCGACGACGTGCGCGGACTCGGCCAGCGCGCGCATCGCGGCCTTGTCGCCCGCATCCGCCGTCACCAGTGCCACGTCCGCCGCACGTACGGAGTCGAGCGCCGCCAGCCGGTCCCGCAGCTTCTCCAGCTTCGCGCGACTGCGCCCGGCGAGCGCCCACCGGCACCCATCCGGCGCATGCTCCAGCAGGTACTCGGCCGTGAGCTCCCCGACGTATCCCGTCGCACCGAAGAGCACGACGTCGTACGGGCGTTCCGGGCCGGACTGCCGGTTCATCGTGGTGCTCTGGGGGCCGTTCACGGAGCGGTTCATGGAGCCTCCGGCTGCTGAGGTCGAAGTCGGTTCGAGGCCGCGGTCGGGGTCGAGGTCGGGGTCGGGGTCGCGGTCGCGGTCGCGGTCAGGGGCAAGGCAGGACACCGGGCGTCCGGAACGAGCACCTACCCGTATCCGTCCGCCCACGGCTGATTCTCCGTCCGCCCGGCTGTTACGGGCACATAGCCGCCGCCGGTCCGCGTGTCCCCCGGCCACGTGTCGAAACTCCGCCACGCAGGCGGGGCCGCCACGGAATGCGCGGCGACCCCGGCCCGGGAACCGGCTCGGGCGCCGGCCCGGACAGCGGCTCGGGGCACAGTCAGGCGGCCCGAACCGGAGGCCCGACACCCCGTGAGAAGCGCGTCGCGCTCCGCAAAGCAGTGATCACGCGCGGGCGGACCCGGTATGCGCCGCGCAGCGCGGGCACCGCCTTGCGCGCACGCCGGGCGCCCTCGAACGCGCGGCGCCGCCGCTGCGCACTCGCCCGAGCCGTATGCCCATGCACGAACCGGTGGTGGGGAACGGTTCCGGTGGGTGGGCAAAAGGGCGCTGGCTCATGCTCATTGCGGACAGCGCGGTTCTGGGGCGAACCGTTCGCCTTCTCGGAACCACGCGCAGAAACGGCAGGAAAGCCATGCCCGTGCACCCGCTCGTGCACCCGCTCGCCCGGCGCTCCGCGATCCTCGCGGCCGCCGCAACAATGGTGGTCCTGGCCCCCGGCGTGGGCCACACCGCCGCCTCCTCCCCGGCGCCCATCAAGAACGAGGGGGCGGGGTGGTACCTCGACAGCGGCAGTGAAACCTCCGCCGCCAAGGCCCCCACGTTCACCGCCAAATACACGGGAGAGCCCGCGTCGGCGCCCGGCAACCTGAAGTGGTCCTACGACCCCGCCACCAAGCTCATCAAGAACGAGGCGCACGGCTGGTACCTCGGCAGCGGCGGCGACTCCTCCTCCGACAAGGCCCCCGCGTACACCACGAAATACACCGGGGACCCCGCAGCCGCTCCCCCACAGCTGAAGTGGTCCTACGACGCGAGCACCAAACTCGTCAAGAACGAAGGAAACGGCTGGTACCTGGGCTCGGGCGGCGACAACTACGGCAAGGCCCCCGCGTACACGACGAAGTACACGGGAAGCCCCGCGTCGGCCCCGGCACAACTGAAGTGGGCGATAGCGTCCTAGAATCGGGGCGTGGCATTCATGAGCAACCCGCACTACTGCTTCCTGTGATGGGTAGGCCTTGAGGGCGATGCCGGACGGCGTCGCCCTCCTCGGTGTGCCTGCTGCGTGAACCATGTTCCCCGGCGCTGCCCGTATCAAGGTGGCCGGACGCCGGGCCCGTTCCATTCCGGGGCGACGACTTTCGCATCACGTGTGCAGGCACGGTCCCTTTCCTTCACCGTTGCCAGGAGTGCCTTGTGCCCGTGTCGCTCTACCCTGCCCTCGAACTCTTCCTCGACCTGCTGCGCTGCCCGAAGTGCCGCGCCCGTCTTCATCCCGACCTCCGCGCGCTGCGCTGCCCGGCGGGCCACACCTTCGATATCGCTCGCCACGGCTATGCCGGCCTCCTGACGGGCACCCGCGCCACCAGCGGCGACGATGCCGCCATGGTCCGGGCCCGGGACCGGTTCCTGGCCACGGGCAAGTACGGGCCCATCTGCCGGGCCGTGGCCCGGCTGGCGGCCGAGGCCGATGCCGTGTCCGGGCAAGGCACGGTCGTGGACGTCGGGTGCGGCACGGGCTACTACTTGGCCGGCGTACTCGACCAGCTGCCCGGCGCCCGCGGCCTGGGCCTGGACACCTCGGTGCGCGCGCTGCGCTCGGCGGCCCGGGTCCACGAGCGAGCCGCCGCGGCGACCTGGGACGTCTTCCGTCCCTTCCCGCTGGCCGACGGGATGGCCGACGTCGTGCTGGACGTGTTCGCCCCGCGCAACCCCGCCGAGTTTCGCCGGGTGTTGCGCCCGTCCGGCCGGTTGGTCGTGGTGCGTCCTACCGGCCGGCACCTGGCCGAGCTGCGCGGCCGCGGGCCCGCGGTGGTCAGGGTCGACCCGGTCAAGGAACAGCGCCTGCACCGGGCGCTGGCCCCCTTCTTCGAGGCCACCCGTACCGAGCGGGTCGAGTACGTCACGTCCCTGACCAGGCTGGAGGCCCTCGACCTGATAGGGATGACGCCGAGCGCACGTCACCTGAGCCCTGCGGACCTGGACGGCGCCGGCCTCCTGCCCGACCAGGTCACCGTCTCCGTGCTGGCCACCGCCTACCGGCCGGCCTCGGTGACCACGAGCGGGCGCACGGGCCTGCTGACCGACGGATCGTAGGCATACCCGCCCGGCGCCCTGCCTTCTCCACAGCACGGGGGAGGCAGGGCGTCCCTTCGCCGGACACCGCCGCATCGCTGGACGGTCTCGGTGGACTCGACGACGATCAACCGCTCTCGATCCACAACTCTTGACAACTGTTCATGCACCTGACAGCAGTGGCACTGCACCACTCCCCCGAACGGCACCACACCCCGAAGGGAGCGATCAGCGCATGACCAGACCTGAGAGCGCGGGATACGACTACGACGTCGTCATCAGCGGATCCGGCCTCGCCGGCAGCGCCGCGGCCACCTTGCTCGCTCGACGCGGTGCCCGCGTCGCCCTGCTGGAACGCCGCACGGACCCCGAAGCGTACAAGGTGCTGTGCACCCATTCCCTCCAGGCCTGCGCCTACCCGGTGCTGGACGAACTCGGCCTCGTACCCGCTCTCGAGAAGGCGGGAGCCGTCCGCAGCACGGCCCGCTATTACACCCGCTGGGGATGGATCGAGCCGAGGGCTGCGCCGGCGGGCCCCGAGCTGCCGTACGCGTACAACGTCCGGCGCAGCACCCTCGATCCGTTGCTCAGGTCCCGTGCGGCGGAGACCCCCGGCGTCGATCTCCTCCTCGGTCACCACGTGACCGGGCTGCTCCGGGAAGCCGGGCGAACCTCGGGGGTGCGCGCGTCGACGCCCCGGGGCGAGTGTGAGATCCGGGCCCGGCTGGTGGTCGGCGCCGACGGCAAGGACTCGGCCGTAGCGAAGTTCGCCGCGGTGCCCGCCCGGTTGCACGAGAACGCGCGGTTCGGCTACCTCGCCTACTTCCGCAACCTCCCGCTGCACGGCGGGATCAGTCAGACCTGGTTTCTCGAACCCGACATGGCATACGCGTTTCCCAACGACGACGGGGTGACGGTCCTTGCGGTACTCCCGGACAAGAAGCGGCTGCCGGCCTTCCGGGAAGACCTGGAGGGCAGCTTCCTCGCCTTCTTCCGCGCCTTACCCGAGGCACCGCCCATCGACTCCGCGGAGCGCGTTTCGAAGTTCATCGGCACTGTCAACTATCCGCTTCACTACCGCAAGCCGACCGCACCGGGCGTCGCACTCATCGGCGACGCCGCCCTGACCAGCGACCCCCTGTGGGGAGTGGGATGCGGGTGGGCTCTGCAGTCCGCGCAATGGCTGGCAGAGGCGGTCGCCTCGGCCGCATCCGGTCGGGGCGACCTCGACAGATCGCTCGCCGTGTACGCACACAGACACCGGCGCCGGCTGCGTGGCCACCAGTACCTGGCCGTCGACTTCGCCAAGGCCCGCCCGTTCAATCCCCTGGAGCGGCTGATGTTCTCGGCGGCAGCGCGCGATGAAGCGATGGCACGGCACATGCACCTGTTCGGATCCCGCCTGATCGGTCCGCTGCGGTTCCTGAACCCCGTGGCAGTGGCCAAGGCTTCTGCCGTCAACATCAGGCATCGCGGGGCGGCCGCGGCGCCACCCACGCGCCTCTCACGCACAGGGACATGACCAGCTGCCCATGACCGCGCCCACGACGCGCCCCCCGGCAGCCCCAAGCCCCCTGTCCCCTGCCCCCTGCCTCCCGCCTGGTGGGGTCAGCGGAAGGTCACTTGTCAGCCGCCGCGTCGTGGACCGGCATGACCAGCGTCGTGAAACTGCCCTGATCCGCGGAACGGACCACGACGGGCTGGTCCGGGGACGAAATCTCCAGCAGCACGTCAGGGCCGACGCCGGCCTCGATCACCGCGAGGAGCACGTGCGGGTCGAAGGCGATGCGCAGGGGCGGCCCTGTGCAGATGGCGGGAAGCATGAGCCCGTCCGAGCCCGGGGCCGGCTCCCCGGGCGTGAGGGCAAGCTGCTGTTCGTCTGTGCGGAGGATGATCGGCGCATCGCCGTATCCGGCCTCGGCGAGTGCCGTGCGCAGAGCTGCCCGGTCCGTGATGAGCCGGTGCCGCGTCATGGGGAAGTTGTCCAGGACCATCCGGTAGTCGGGGAAGGGAAGGACCGTCTCGTCAGCGGTCGGCAGAGTCCGTGAGCGGGCTCCGCTGCGCAGGCGCGCGCCTTCCCGGTCCACCTCGATGCTGACGTCCGGCATGCGCATGGCCCAGGCAGCGGCGTCCTTCATTTCCGAGGCTGCGATCAAGACGTGGCAAGGATCGCCCTCCATGGATATGGCCCGCAGGGTGCGGACTGCCAAGCGGTAGCGGTCCGTGGCCACCAGGCGCACCTCCTGCCCGTCGATCTCGATCAGGATGTGGCCGAGTACGGGGAATTCGTCCCCTACGGGACCGGACGCCACCGCCGGTGCGACCTGTCGCACGGCGCTGGCCAGCTCCGCCCCACCGACGCAGACCTTGGCTATGGCATTGCCCTTGGCCTTGGCTTTGGCCTTGGCTTTGGCCTTGGTGGTCCAGGGCGTTCCGCCGGGAAGAGCGCGGAGGATCTCCTCGATCACCACCTGCGCCGAGGCGGCTGTTTCCCGCGCCCTTGTCGCGTGCTCCTGCAGAACGGCACGGGCCTCCTCATCGGTACCGTCCAGCACCACCGAGGCATCGGTGAGCGGCACCCCGGCCTCCCTGAGCCGCCGGACGAGGACTGCACGGGCCTGCTGCTCCGGGGCGTAGTAGCGGTATCCGGTCGCGTCGTCGACGTGGGCGGGGCGCAGTACGTCGCAGTCGTCGTAGAACCGCAGGGCGCTCGGCGCCAGCCCCACCCGGCGCGCGAAGGCGCCGATGCTCATCAAAGTGCCGATGTCGGTGCCGGTGTCGGTGTCGGTGTCGGTGTCTTCCATGGCGGCAATTCTCGGCTTTCAAGCAGCTTGAAGGTCAAAGCGTAGAGGCATGGAGGCATGGAGGCGGCACCACCCGATCAGGGCAACGGCACCGCAGCGTGCCTGAGCAGGTCGCCGACCGCGACGGCCTGCGCCTCGGCCGGCATCTCCACCTGCACCCAGCCCTCGCGATCCGGCGGGCGGTTTGCGGGGATCCGGCGGCGTCACCGCCGAGCACGGCACACCGGACAATCACCCGGCAGCGCAGCGCATGGCACATATCCTTGGAGAGGTGAAACGGTTTCCGTTTGCGCACGGATAGCGGACCCGCGCCATTAAGCAACCTCCATAAGAAAACATCCGCGTTGGCTGATTTGCATGCCCTCGATACAGCGCCCTTGACATAAGTAGCCCTGCATTCCGCTACGATCACGTCATGGTCTCGGCCCAGCTCGCATTCCGGCCGCGACGGACCCACCCTTCGGTGTCGGGTCTGCCGCGTCTGTCACGTCTGCTGTGGCCAGCCTTGCTGCTCCTGTTCGGTGTGCTCTACACGCACGGCATCAGCGGGGAGAGCGCGGTCAGTCACGCGACCGGCAGGCCGGTGGCGTTGTCCGTCTTCGCGCACGCCGTTGACGAGCACCACGCCCATGGTGAGCCGGCCCCGGTCGCCGCCCCCGGTACGGAGCAGGCACACGCCGCTGACCATCACGAGGACGAGTCCTCCCACGGCGCCGAGAACTGCACGTCCGGCAAGCCCCAGGACGGTCCGGCCCTCTTCGCTCCCAGTTGCCCGGCGCTGTTCGACGCGCTTTCGGCACTGAGCTCACAGCACTGGACGGGCGCACGGCCGTCTTCCACCGCGCCGGAATCAGCACACTCGGCGGCTTCACGCATCCTGCGAATCTAGAAGTCAGACACTCCGAACGCTCCGAAACCGGTCGGATTCCACTCCCACCCGGCGGCCTTGGCGCCTTCCTCTCCATTCCCCCTGTTCTTCTGAGGGGAATTACCGAGCCCTGCCTCGGCGCCATCCGGCCGCCCGTCTGACTCGCCTCCACCTGCCCGGAGAATTCCGGCCACGTGGCCGTCGTACGGAGTGCTGTGCCGCGCAACTCACCCGTTCATCACTACACGTCTGTCACCCCGGATCCCCGCAAGGCGGAAACCGAGCGGTCGAGGCGGAAGACGCTCGCCTTTCTCTGCCGGTGGCGCAAATAGGAGCTCGCCGACCACGCGAGACGAGCCCCCTCACCGGCGCACCGACCGACCGAAAGGCGAACGAGCCATGGACCCCCTGACGACCAACGGCACCGGTTCAGCCCGCCCCAGCTCCTCTGCCGCCCCCATCACACCCACCGCTCACAACTCCCCCAACATGCCTGCCTCCCCCGCCTCCCCCGCCGCCCCCAACACCTTCGGGATCTCCGGACTCGTCGGCGACACCCCGGTCCTGCGCGTCTCCGAACCCCTCGCCCCCGCCGGGCACGGCTTCTGGGCCAAGCTGGAGGGCTTCAACCCGGGCGGCATCAAGGACCGTCCGGCCCTGCACATGGTGGAGCGGGCCCGCGCCCGCGGCGATCTGGCTCCCGGCGCCATGATCATCGAGTCCACCAGCGGCACGCTCGGGCTGGGCCTGGCACTGGCCGGAATGGTCTACGGGCACCCGGTCACGCTGGTCACCGACCCCGGCCTGGAGTCGTCCATGACCCGGCTGCTGAGCGCCTACGGGGCACAGGTCGACGTCGTCTCCGACCCCCACCCGACCGGCGGCTGGCAGCAGGCCCGCTGCAACCGCGTGGACCGGCTGCGCGAGCAGCACCCCGGCGCGTGGGTGCCGGACCAGTACAACAACCCCGACAACGTCGCCGCCTACACCCCGCTCGCGCTCGAACTGGCCGCCCAGCTGGGCCACATCGACGTCCTGGTGTGCAGCGTCGGCACCGGCGGCCACTCCGCCGGCGTCTCCCGCGTACTGCGACAGCTCTATCCCGGTCTGCAGTTGGCCGGCGTGGACACCATCGGCTCCACCATCTTCGGACAACCTGCCCGCAGCCGGTTGATGCGCGGCCTCGGCTCCAGCATCTACCCCCGCAACGTCGCGTACGAGAACTTCTCCGAAGTGCACTGGGTCTCCCCCGCCGAGGCCGTATGGACCTGCCGGCAACTGGCCTCCTCCCACTACGCCACCGGCGGCTGGAGCGTCGGCGCGGTCGCCCTCGTCGCCGGCTGGCTCGCACGCACCCTGCCCGCGCACACCCGGATCGCGGCCGTCTTCCCCGACGGCCCGCAGCGCTACCTCGGCACGGTCTACGACGACGACTACTGCTCCGCCCACGGCCTCCTCGACGCGCCGCCGGCCGCCGAACCCGAGGTCGTGGGGCGGCCGGACGAGAAGGAGGTCACCCGCTGGACGCGGTGCGCCACCGTCGTCGATCCGCTCGCCGCGCAGCGGGAGCACGGCGCCGACGCGAACGACGAGGGCCGGTCGTGAAGAACCCGCCGGCCCCCCGGAACCGTCTCAACCCCCTGTCGCAAGCCCGCACCTTCGACCGCAGCGTGCAGTTGCTGATGGCGAACCAGTTCACCATCAACCTCGGCTTCTACATGCTCATGCCCTACCTCGCCCAGTACTTGTCCGGGAACCTGGGCATGGCCGCCTGGACCGTCGGGCTGATCCTGGGCGTCCGCAACTTCAGTCAGCAGGGCATGTTCTTCTTCGGCGGCACCCTGGCCGACCGGTTCGGATACAAACCCATGATCATCACTGGTCTGATGCTGCGCACCGTCGGCTTCGCCGTACTCGGGCTCGTCGATTCCCTGCCCGCCCTGCTGGCGGCGTCGGCGGCCACCGGCCTGGCCGGCGCCCTGTTCAACCCGGCCGTACGGGCTTACGTCGCCCACGACGCCCGGGAGCGCCGCGTGGAAGCATTCGCACTCTTCAACGTCTTCTACCAGGCCGGGATCCTGCTGGGCCCGCTGGTCGGTGTGGCGCTGACGGGGGTGAGCTTCCGCCTGACCTGCCTCGTGGCGGCCGGAGTCTTCACCGCACTGTCGATCGTGCAGATACGGGTGCTACCGGCCCGGACACCGTCACACGAGGCCAGGGGCGGGGCCGGGGCCGAGGCCGAGGCCGGCAAGTCAGTGACGTCGGTGCTCTCCCAGTGGCGCACGGTCGTGTCCAACCGGCCGTTCCTGCTGTTCTCCCTCGCCATGATCGGCTCGTACGCGCTGTCCTTCCAGGTCTACCTCGCGCTTCCCTTGGAGGTGCGCCGGATGGCCGGGGACGAGCGGGTCGGGACGGTCGGCGTAGGGCTGCTGTTCGCCGCCTCCGGCCTGGCCACCATCGCGGGCCAGACCCGGCTCACGGTCTGGTGCAAGAAGCACTGGGACTCCGGACGGTCCTTGGTCGCCGGACTGACAGCCCTGGGAGCCGCCTTCCTGCCACTCCTGGCAGCCACGGCGGTCCCGGCACCCCCGGACGGACCGGCCCGCTGGGCACTGGCCGTCGGCCCACCCCTCCTCTCAGCACTCCTCATCGCCCTGGGCACCATGCTGGCCTACCCCTTCGAGATGGACACGATCGTCGCCCTCGCCGAGAACCGGTACGTGGCCACGCACTACGGCCTCTACAACACCATCTGCGGCATCGGCATCACCCTCGGCAACCTCCTCACCGGCGCGGCCCTGGACGCCGCCCACGCCGCCGGATCCCCGGCCCTCCCGTGGCTGGCCCTCGCGGCCACGGGAGGCGGCTGCGCCCTGGCCGTCCTCGGCCTGCACCGCACAGGCCGCCTGACTCCGACCACACCCGCACAGCAACCCGACGGGCCCGACGGCCCCGACAGGTCCAACAGGCCCGACGAAAGACAAGCCGCCACCAACGCCTGATCCAACGGCTCTGAACAACCAGGCTCGCCCAGCTCCCGTCCGTGGGAGGGCTGACGAAGACCACAGTCCGCAAGTCGGTGACCTTGCAGGACTGTGGTCTTTGAGCCGCCCCCTTCCGGTCTGGCCTGCGTCTTGTGAGGGCAGTGAAGGCCGGTGCCTCCACAGCAGGAGTACGGGCGCGGGCGCCGGTCGGTGCGTGGTCGGGGCGGGATGCCCGACGGATGGCGGAGCCCGCCGCCCCGGACGTACCGGTGCGGATCAGCCCGGCCGGAGGCCGGGTGCGCGCCGAGAAGCCGAGTGCCGAAGCGGTGAAGCCGGGTAGGTGCCGAAGTGGTGAAGCGGGGTAGCCGACCGCTTCCGGCGTCGCTAGCGTCAGCGCATGGACCAGGATGAACGGCTGCTTCACGCCTCGTCGTTCGGCGCAGCGGCGGTCGCATACGCCGAGCACCGTCCGGACTACGCGCAGGCCGCGGTGCGCTGGGCGCTGCGGCCCGCGCCCGGCCAGCGCGTGCTCGACCTCGGTGCCGGAACGGGCAAGCTGACTGCCACGCTGGTCGCGCTGGGTGCCGAAGTCGTCGCAGTCGAGCCCGACCCGGCGATGCTGACCGAGCTGCGCCGCTCACTGCCGGCTGTCCGTGCCCTGCCGGGGAACGCCGAGGCGATACCGCTGCCGGACGCGTCCGTCGATGCCGTGCTGGCCGGCAACGCCATGCATTGGTTCGACATGGCCGCCGCGGGACCCGAGATCGCCAGGGTCCTCGTACCCGGCGGCGTCCTGGCCGGCCTGTGGAACGTCATGGACGACCGGGTCGCGTGGGTTTCCGGGCTCGCGCGGGTCGGCGGGAGCGCGGCCGTCGGCCCGCGTGACACGCCCGCGAGCTGGCGCGCCGAGACGGCGGACATGCATCTTCCAAGGACTGGCGTGGCCGCCCGGTTCGGCTCGCCGGAGCAGGCCGGGTTCCCGCACGGGCAGCGCCGCACCGCCGACTCCCTCGTCGCGACCATCGCGACGCGCGCAGGGGTGCTGGTGATGCGGGAACAGGAACAAGCGACCACGCTGAGCCGGATCCGCGCTTTCCTCGCGAGCAGACCTGAGACCGCCCACGGCGAGTTCACCCTCCCGATGCTGACCGGAGTGCTGCGCGTCCGGCGCCTGTGAAGCATCACGTCGACGACAACCGATTCAGCGTCGCCCCGGGTGAACTCGGCGAGAACATCACCACCAGCGGCCGCGACGAGGCCGGGACCATCGTGCGCAAGGCCGGAATCATGAGCGTGGTCAAGGTGGGCGGATCCGTGCATCCCGACGACACGATCACGGTGGAGCTGCCGGACGGGCCGCATCGGCCCCTCGACCGGGTGTGATCTCCTTGCCTTTCAGTATCGCGAAGGAGTTTCATCACCGTGATGTCCAAGCGTGCCCGGCGGACGGCCGCAGAGCTTCTGGGCGAGCGCCCTGTTGCCGTGGGCTGGTGCAAACTCGGACCCATCCCGAAGCCGCCGAAAGACGTCTACGCGGCGGCCGGACATCCCCGGCTGCGGCCGGGCCGGATACGTCCCCTCGGGATTCTGGGATGTATCGCGGTGTCCCCCTTCCTGCTGATCGCCATCGGTTACGCCGCCCTGGAGGCGGCCGCCGAGGCCGTCCTCGGGCCCCTGTTGCGCACGAAGAAGGAGCGCCAAGCGCTCCGGGACGAGAAGGCCCGCAAGGAACGGCTTCGACGTGACACCGAACTCCCCGGGAACCGGCCCGTGGAAGTGTTCGACGGGGACTGGCACGCCGAAGCCGGCCGGCTTCTCCTGCGGTGGTACACGCAGTCCTCGCACCCGAACCGGCTCGTCATCCTGGGCCCCGACCGCGTTTTGCTGGCCGGTCCTCGGCGCCGGGTGACCGTGGGGCAGGACAAGAAGGCGCAGATCCTTGACGTTCTGAAGGCCGACCAAGCGGTCGTCGACGGCCCGTTCCGCAGCGGCCTCGCCACCGGTCCACTTCGGATTCGCTTTCGTGACGGCTCATGGCTCCGACTGACGGCGGTCGAATCCGTACGCGATTCCCTGCGCGGCTGACCACGGCCCGCGAGCCACCGGCTCGACGCCCGTCGGACACGCCGTAGTGGCCCTTCCGCATCCGCGCCGGGCGCCGTCAGACCGGAATATCGCCGGATTGGCCGTACTGGCGGATGGTCTGGCCGCCGTCGGTGGTGCGCAGGACGTACCACGTGCCGTTCGACGGACGCCACACGGCGAAGTCCGCCTTGCCGTCTCCGTCGAAGTCGGCCGGGACGGCCAGGTCGCCCGTCTGACCGTACTGCCGAATCGTCTGCCCGTCGTCACTGCTCCGCAGGACGAACCACGTGCCGCTCGACGGACGCCACACAGCCCAGTCCGTCCTACCGTCTCCGTCGAAGTCAGCCGGTACGGCCACGTCACCCGTCTGACCGTACTGCCGGATGATCTCCTTGCCGTCGCTGCTCCGCAAAGCGAACCAGACACCGTTCGACGGGCGCCACACAGCGAAATCGGCCTTACCGTCACCGTCGAAATCCGCCGGAACGGCCACGTCGCCCGTCTGACCGTAGACCTGGATCGTCTGCCCGCCGTCAGTGCTCCTGAGTGCGTACCACGTGCCGTTCGACGGCCGCCAGATCACAAAGTCGGCCTTGCCGTCTCCATCGACGTCAGCAGGGGCCGCAACGTCGTTCGCAAAGCTTCCGTACTGCTGAATGGTCTGGCCGCCATCACTGCTCCGCAGGACGTACCAGGTGCCATTGGAAGGGCGCCATACCGCGAAGTCGGCCTTGCCATCGCCGTCGAAGTCGGCCGGGACGGCCACGTCGCCCGTCTGGCCGTACTGCCGAATCGTCTGCCCGTCGTCACTGCTCCGCAGGACGAACCACGTACCGCTCGACGGACGCCATACGGCGGAGTCGGCCTTTCCGTCACCGTCGAAATCGGCTTTCACCCTTTGTGCTGCCGCGCTGTTGCTGCTGCCCTCACGGGAATTCGACGGTTCGCCGCCCGCAACCCCTGCCCACGCGCTCGTGGCGCCTCCGGCGAGGGTGGCCAGTACCGTCGCACCTGCCGCCGTGAGCAGCCCAAGTCTTCGGGTTCTCCGCACCTTCATCAGCGAGCCTCCTGGACCCGTAGCCCTTCATCTCCGCGCCCGAGGATGGCGCAGGGTGGAGCCCGGGGCCAGTGGTCCGGCTCGTGGGGTGGTATCGGTCGGCTGCTTGTGTCCGGAACGCGATGCACTCGGGCCCTGTTCAAGCCGTCGGGGCCATAGATCCTCCGCCCGATACATCAAGCGGCGCCTCAAGCGGCACCTCAAGTCGTTCGCTCAGCCGTTCCTCGGACCGTTCTTCACACACATTCCTCACGCCCGTTCCCCACGCCATTCCTCAAGCGCCTTTGTTGAGCTGGTCGTTGATGCGCGCGCCATCGTCCGGAGTGATACGTCCGTCCTGCGGTGTGCGACCGAAGAGGTCGGCGATCAGCTGTTGGTTGACGTCGACGCTCGCCTCGGTCAGATCGGCGAACGACGCCGCGCCGCTTCGACCTCGGTGGACGCCTGCCCCCACGGCCACGAGCCCGATCAGGGCGGCCGGCCACCAGGCGAGCCCGAGGGGCAGGTACAGCAGGCCCCATGCGGTGAGGGCGGCCGCGTCGGCGAACGCCACGCGGGCCGCCTCGATCGGGGCTCGCTGCTCCGGTGTGAGGGCGAGCCACAGTCGTGGCCACAGGAGGGCGATGCGCAGTCCGTACTCGGCGTGTACGCGGTCATCGACCAGCCGCAGACGGTCCGCGATCCAGGTGGGGCGGGCGGGGAGGTAGCGGGTGACGGCCGGGGGCGCGGGGGAACGTTCGGCTCGGCTGCGGCGCCTGCGGGTGAGCGCCAGGTCGAGCGGACCGGCCCAGGACGGCCAGGGACCGGCCCACACCCACTGAACGAGGATCGCCAGGCAGCGCGCGGTCAGGCCCACCCCGGCCGCTGCGAGCAGTAGGCCGGCCAGCGTGAGGACCACGAGGGCTGGGGCCGGGTCACGCAGGCTCGGCCCGAGGTCGCGCAGGGCGGTGGTCACGGGTCGGTGGCCGAACGGGTCGCTGTGGGGCAACACGTGGGCGCAGGACGCCGTGGCGAGGAAGAGCAGGCCCGGCAGGACCAGCAGGCTGAGCCACTTCTCCGCCAGTTTGTCGGCCAGGTGGGTCAGGAATCCGCCCACGGCCCGCTCCTTCTCCTCATCCCTCAGCCGCCGGCGGGGCGCGGACGCAGGCGCAACGGCGCCTCGAAGAGCACGCATGCCGGAACTCGCCCGTCCGCGTCGCGCTCTTCGCGCCGCGAGCACGACCGCCGAGGGCATTCGTACGTGCTGACGGGGATACGAGGCTGTTCCAGTCCGGGCAGCGGACTGTAATCGTCCGGGCCGCGGCGCGCGTGCGGAAGGGGAATGCCGACCTGCGCGCAGACGTCGAGGGCGGAGGCGGTGCGGGCGCGCAGCCCGGTGACGCCTTGTTCGAGAAGTTCGAGCCGGGAACCGCTCCACAGGTCGCGTATTTCCGGCAGCAGGCGGCACAGCTCACCCAGCGCCGAACGTTCGTCCACCTTTTCCCCTCTCTCCTGCGCAAACCCAACTCACCTGCCGATAGGCGGCATTCAGCATAGACGGGTGGTCTGTGCGTGCGAGGATTCCGGCAGGTTTCCGGCAGGTTTCCCGCAGGATTCCAGTCCGGCGACGAGAGGGGAGGGGAGCAGCGGTTGGAAGGGGATGACGGGCTCGTCGGACGGGCCTTCGAGCGCGTCCAGCGCTACGACCGGACGGGAGACGCCGCTGAAGTCGTCGGTCCGGAAGTCGACCGGGAGATGGATCTCCTGTCCGAGGCCACCCTGCCGAACGGCGACTGGCCGGTCCCCGCGGTGACGGCCCTCGCCGTCCTGCGCCTGTTCCGCGCCCGGGCTCTGGGAACGCCGGAGGCCGGGCCCGACCAGAACGAGCTGTTCCTCGCCCGGACGCTCTTCACCATGCTCTTCACCCACGCGCCGGAGCTGGTGCCCGGTGGGCTGTACCCGATGCTGGTTCCCGACGAGGACGTGATGCGGGGCCTTCCGTCGTTCATGCTGGACGGCACCGTCGAGATGCTGCGCGCCGCGGTGTCGGCGACCGCCGACGAGCACCCCGACCGCGTCTACGACCTCGGCAAGGCGCTGCTGACCCGGTTCGAACGGACCGGGTCGGCGGACGACGTCGACGAGGCCGTCGGCATCCTGCGGCACCACACGGCTGTCGAACCCGGCCGGCACGATGTCCCTCGACCGCCCGGGGCCCGGGATCCGCTCCTGATGTCCCTCCTCGGGCAGGCATTACGGACCCGGTTCGCGCACACGGGCGACCCGGCAGCGCTGACGGAGGCCGTCGACTACGGTCATCGGGCCGTGGCGGCCCTCACCGCCGGTCACGCGGACCGCGCGCTGGTGCTCTCCGGCCTCGGCGGGACCCTCATCGCCTGGTTCGAGCACACGGGGTCCTCCGGGCCGCTGGACGAGGCGATCTCCGTTGCCCGTGAGACCGTGGCGGCCACTTCCGTAGACGCAGCCACAGGCGTAGGCACAGACGTAGGAACAGGCACAAGCGCAAGTGATCCGAACCGGGCCCTGGCGCTGTCCGGCCTCGCCGCCGCGCTGTCCATGCGCTGCGAGCGCACGGGTTCACTGAGCGACCTCGACGAGGCGATCGGGGCCGCGCGGGATGCCGTGGCGGCGATCCCCGCGGACCACCCGCAGCGCAGCTCGGCGCTCTCCGCCCTGGCCCACTGCCTGTGCAGCCGTTTCGAGCACAAGGGCGACCTCGCCGACGTGGACGAGGCCATTGACCTCGACCGCCGGGCGGTGGCGTGCATTCCGCCGGGCTCGCCGGATCTCCCGATGACGCGGGCCAATATGGCCTTGTCCCTCTTCCGCCGCTTCGAGCGCACCGGCGTGAGAGACGAGTTGGACGAGGCCGTCGGCCTCGGGCGGCAGGCTCTGGAGGAGAGCCGTCCGGACGACCCTCTGCGGGGGCCGCGCCTGGCGAACCTGGGCGGCTTCCTGCTGGCCCGGTTCGAGGTCTCGGGCGCACTGGCCGACCTGGACGAGTCCGTGCGGCTGCTGCGGCAGGGGGAGGCGGCGATCCCCGAGGGGCATCCCGCCCGTAGCGTCTGCCGGAACAGCCTGGTCACGGCCCTGCAACGGCAGTTCGAGCGCCATGGCGAGCTCGCGTGTCTGGACGAGGCCGTCGCTGCAGGACGTACGGCCGTGGCGGCCACACCCGAGGACGACCCCCATCACGCCATGTACCAGTCGAGCCTTTGCCTCGCCCTGTCCTCCCGGTACCCGCACACCCGCGACCCGCAGGACCTGGAGGCCGCCGTAACCGCCGGGCGAGCAGCCGTGGCGGCCACTCCCGAGGGTCATCCCAGACGCGGCCTGTACCAATCGGGGCTCGCGCGCGCTCTCGTAGCGCGCATGGAGATCAGCGGAGACCCCGGCGATCCGGACGAGACCGTCCTCACGGTGAGCCGGGCGGTCGAGGCCACGCCCGAGGACCACCCCGACCACGGTCTGTTCCTGCACAACCTCGGGGTCGCGTTGATGATGCGCCATTACGCCGTTGCTGTCGGCGGTAGCAGGGGCACCAGCAACAACACCAACAACACCAACCCAGCCGACCTCGAACACGCCCTCACCGCCATGCGCCGGTCCGCCGAACTGCCCGCGGCCCAGACCGCGACACGACTCCGCGCAGCCCGTTCCTGGGCCGGCCTCGCGCTGGACCTCCCCCGGCCCGACCCGGCCGCGAGCCTGGCCGGCTACCGCCTCGCCATCGACCTGGCGCCCCGGCTGGCCTGGCCCGGCCTCGACTTCGGCGATCAGGCGTTTCAAGCGCACTTCTTCGCCGGTCTCGCCTGTGACGCCGCGGCCTGCGCCCTGGAGGTGCAGCGGCCCACGTACGCGGTCGAGCTGCTCGAACAAGGCCGGGCCGTGCTGTGGGGCCACGTCCTGCAGCGGCGCAGCGACCTCACGGTCCTCCGTGCGGCCGACCCCGGGCTCGGCGAGCGGCTGGAACGCGTCCGCCGGGCCCTGGACCGCCCGGTCTCCCCCGCCACCACCGCACCGCTCGGCCACGAAGACCGAGCAGCCCTGGCGAAGGAGTTCGACCTCCTGGTCGACCGGGCGCGCGGCCTCCCGGGGTGTGCCGACTTCCTGCGCCCCGTCCCCTTCGAGCGTCTGAGCCGTGCCGCCGACCGCGGTCCGGTCGTGATCGTGAACCTCAGCCGGCACCGCTGCGACGCGCTCCTCGTCCACGCCGACCGCGTCGACCCGCTACCGCTGGCCACCACCTTCCAGGAGGCCGAGCAGCAGGCGGCGGCCTACCTGACGGCCGTAACGGAGCGGGCCGCGGCCCGCAGTGGACCGCGTGCCCTCGCCGCGGAGGAGCGCATCGGCGAGGTGCTGGCCTGGCTCTGGCGCAGCGTCGCGGAACCCGTCCTGCTCCGCCTGGGCCACGCGAGCGCCCCGGGCGCCGGCATGGCCTGGCCACGCGTCTGGTGGTGCCCCACCGGGCCCTTGGGCCTGCTGCCGCTGCACGCAGCCGGCCTCAACCCGTACGAACACCCCGGCCGGTCGGTCCTGGACCGGGTCGTGTCCTCGTACACACTGACCCTGGCCGCACTGGAGCACGCGCGGAGGCCGCTGCCGCCGGCACGCCGGGAGGACGGCGGCATGCTGCTGGTCTCTCTGGGCGAGACGCCCGGGGCCCCGCGTCTCGAGGGACCGGGACAGGAAGCCTCGCTGCTGGGAGGGCTACTGGCCCCCGCCCCGCTACGGCTGGAAGGCTCGCAGGCCACCCGGGAGAGGGTGCGCAGCCTGCTGCGGACCCACCGCTGGTTCCACTTCTCGGGGCACGGGACGCAGGACCTCGGCGACCCGACCCGGGGCGGCCTGCGCCTGCACGACGCCGTACTGACCGTGCACGACCTCGCGAACCTGGACCTCGATCCGGGCGGCGAGCTCGCCTTCCTGTCCGCCTGCCGGACGGGCCTCGGAGGGGGACAGGTGCCCGACGAAGGCATTCACCTGGCGTCCGCGCTCCAGCTGGCGGGGTACCGGAACGTCATCGCCACCCTCTGGAACGTCCACGACGCCCCGGCCGCCCGCCTCACCGGCGCCGTCTACGAACAGTTGATCACCGACGGCATCATCAACCCCGCCCACGCCGCCGAAGCCCTCCACCACGCGGTGCGGTCGCTACGGTCCGAGCATCCCTACGAACCGGGCGTCTGGGCCCCGTTCCTCCACACGGGTCCGTGAGGCAGGGCCACGCAAAGCGCACCGTGTCACGTCGTCAGCCTGTCTTGACCTTGACCCAGGGGCAGACCGGAGAGTGTCCGGCATGGAGGACGACGACCCCTTGCTGAGCATCGGCGTGTTCGCGCGCCGTGCCCGGCTCTCGCCCAAGGCCCTGCGCGTGTACGACCGGCAAGGGCTGCTGACCCCGGACCGGGTCGACGCGATGACCGGCTACCGGTACTACCGGCAGAGCCGGCTGGCCGCCGCGCGGCTGATCGTGCGGCTGCGCGGCCTGGACATGCCGCTCGCCCGCATCGCGGAGGTGCTGGCCGCGCCGGAGCCGGAAGCGGCCGGCCTGGTCGCCGCGTACTGGGAAGGCGTCGAGCGGCGCGTCGCCGCGCAGCGGGAGCTCGCCGTCCACCTTCGCATCCAGTTGTCAGGAGGGACGGAAGGCATGGACAAGTACGAGATCAGGCAACGTGACGTGCCGGAGCAGGTGGTGCTCGTCGAGCAGCGCCACGTCCGGCCGGAGGACCTGTCGGTATGGATCCCGGAGACCTGCACGCGCCTTGAGGAGGAGGCCAGGGCCTACGGGGGCGTGGTCGCGGCGCCGTTCGTCGTCTACCACGGCGAGGTCAACGAGGACAGCGACGGGCCGGTGGAGCTCTGCGTACCCATCGATCCGCTCCGGGGCCCGGAGGCGGCGGAGGCCGGCACGGCCGTCCGGACCGAGCCGGCCCACCGCGAGGCGTACACCACGCTCACCAAGGCGCAGGTGGAGTACCCGCAGATCCTCTCGGCGTACGACGCGGTGTACCGGTGGATCGAGACGAACGGCGGCGGCGAGACCGGGCCCGGCCGGGAGGTCTACTTCGCCGACTGGGCATCGGCCGGCTCGGCAACAGAGGTGTGCGACATCGCCGTGCCGGTGGCGTAGGGCCGGCGGCCGCTGCGCCTTCCGTCCGGGGAAGGTTGCGATTCGCTCGCCGCCGTTCCCGACGTCAGGCGACCGTCCGCCCGGAGCGGAACGTGCGGCGGTACGCCTGGGGGCTGACACCGATCGCCGTGCGGAGGTGCTGGCGCAGGGAGGCACCGGTGCCGAATCCGGACCGGAGGGCGACCAGGTCGACGGGCCAGTCGGTCGTCTCCAGGAAGTGCCGTGCGAGGTCGACGCGCTGCCGGGTCAGCCACTGGCCCGGCGTGCTGCCGGCTTCGTCGCGGAAGCGGCGGCTGAAGGTGCGCACGCTCATGTTGGCGTGGGCGGCGAGGCCGGACAGCGTGAGCGGTTCGGCCAGGTGCTGCGCGGCCCAGGCCCGGGTGGCCGCGGTGCTGCCCTCGGACGGGGCGGGGACGGGGCGGCGGATGTACTGGGCCTGGCCGCCGTCGCGCCAGGGCGGTACGACGCAGGAGCGGGCGACCTCGTTGGCCACGTGGCTGCCGTGGTCGAGGCGGACGATGTGCAGGCACAGGTCGATGCCCGCGGCGACTCCGGCGGAGGTGAGGATGTCGCCGTCGTCCACGTACAGGACGCCGGGGTCGATGCGGGTGGTGGTGAACATGCGCTGCAATCGGTCGGCCTCGCGCCAGTGCGTGGTGGCGGGACGCCCGTCGAGGAGTCCCGCCGCGGCCAGGACGTAGGTGCCGGTGCAGATCGCGACGATCCTCGTGCCGGGGCGGACGGCGGCCAGGGCATCGCGCAGCGGCCCGGGCAGCCGGCCTTCTTCCCGTATCGCCCCCAGCCGGTGGGAGGGCGGGACGACGACGGTATCCACGGTCGCCAGCAGGGAGGCGTCGTGGGAGACGGCGAGGTCGTAGTCGGCATCGGCACGCACGGGGCCGCCGTCCAGGCTGCACGTCGTCACGGAGTAGAGCGGCTTGCCGTCGCCGTCACGGGCGGCGTTGAAGATGCGGGCGGGAATGCCGAGCTCGAAGGGGACGACGCCGTCCAGGGCCAGGACGCCTACGTGGTGCATGGCCGGATCCTTTCATGACGTGGCCATCACGCCGCCACCAGGGGATTTGCCGAGGGGGCAGCCTTGGGGCGTGCCGCGCCCAGCCGTGCACCGGCACCACCCGGCACCACCGGCACCACCGGCACCACTGGCACCACTGGCACCACCGGCACGAGAACCCCGTACGCCCCTGAGAAGGAACCCTTCATGTCCCACCCCCTCACCACCCCCGCAACCATGCGCGCCGTTTCCCAGGACCGGGCCGGAGGCCCCGACGTCCTGAAGGTCGTCGAGACGGACCGCCCTGAGCCGGGCCGCGGCGAGATCCTCGTCCGTGTGCACGCGGCGGGCGTGAACCCCGCCGACTGGAAGACCCGCGAGCGCGGCGCGTTCGCCTCGGGAGCGCTGCCGCCGTTCACCCTCGGCTTCGACGTGTCCGGAGTCGTCGAAGCCGTCGGCGCGGGGGTGACGATCTTCCGGCCCGGCGACGAGGTGTTCGGGATGCCGCGCTTCCCGCACCCGGCGGGCGCGTACGCCGAGTACGTCACCGCACCGGCCCGCCACTTCGCCCCGCGCCCGCACGGCCTCGACCACATCCGGGCCGGCGCCCTGCCGCTGGCCTCGCTCACCGCGTGGCAGGCCCTGGTCGACACCGCTCGCGTACGGCCCGGGCAGCGCGTCCTGATCCACGCTGCGGCAGGCGGCGTCGGCCACTTGGCCGTGCAGATCGCCAAGGCGCTCGGCGCGTACGTCATCGCCACCGCAAGCGCCGCCAAGCACGACCTGCTGCGCACGCTCGGCGCCGACGAGGTCGTCGACTACCGCACCCAGGACGTCGCCGGCACCGTTCGCGACGTCGACGTCGTCCTCGACAGCATCGGCGGCCCCAACTGGGCGCGCTCCCTGCGCACCCTGCGCCGGGGAGGCTTGCTCGTCTCGATTCTCCCATTGGACGACACCTTCCCCACCCGCCAGGCCGAGGAAGCCGGGGTACGGGCGGTCTTCATGCTCGTCGAGCCCGACCAGCAGGGGCTGCGCGAGATCAGCGCACTGGTCGAGGACGGCCGCCTGCGGGTGATCGTCGACACGGTCCTCCCGCTCGAACAGGCGGCTCAGGCCCACAGCTTGGGCGAAACCGGCCGCACCACCGGCAAGATCGTCCTCGCCGTTGCCCACCGCCCCGCACCGCAGAAGCCGTAGCGGGGCGGCGCTCCCTCACCGCTCAGCCCTCCGCCACCCCGGTCTCCATCACCCCAGCCTCCCCCACTCCGGCATCCACCACTCCGACATCCACCACTCCGACATCCACCGCTCCGGCGATGACCGAGGTCACGAGCGTGCGGACGGCTTCGGCGTCCGGCGGAGCGGCCTTGCGGTCGGCGAACAGCAGGTGGCCGGCTCCGATCAGCGTGGGGGCGAGCGTGTCGACGTCCGCGTCGGGCGCGACGCGGCCGAGTTCGCGCTCGGCCATCAGGTACGAGGCGAGCATGGCCGTGGCTTCCGTCAGGACCGGGATGCCGGACGGGCTGGTGCGGCGCAGCCGGTCGCGGAGGTCGTCCCGGAAGGTGACGAGGGAGACGATCGCCACGGCGACCGAGCCGAACAGGTCCGTCAGCGCGCCGGTGAGGTTGCCGGCGACGGTGCCGGTACCGGCGGCGGCGCGCAGGACGGTGCCCTGGTCGTCGATGCGGGCGATGCGGTCCAGGACGAGGTCGGCGAGGAAGGCGTCGAAGTCGGCGAAGTGCCGGTGGAGGACGCCCTTGGCGCAGCCCGCCTCGGTGGTGACTGCCCGGCCGGTCAGGGCGTTCGGCCCGTCCCGTAGCAGGATGCGCTCGGCGGCGTCGAACAGCTGCTCTCGCGCGTCGCGCATGGCTACACCTGTCGGCATACCGCGATCCCTCTTTCCCTCACCTGTACCGCTTTTCCCTTTTTCCCTTGCCTGTCCCGCTCGTTGACGAGTGGGCGACCGCCCATTCATAGTGGGCGCATGCCCACTCTACCTCCGGGGCACTCGCGCCCTTCCGAGCACGAGCCCCATCAGTATCGTCAGGCAGCGGAGTCGTTCGGCTCGGACGCCGAACGCTACGACCGGGCCCGGCCCCGCTATCCCGAAGCGCTGGTGGAGCGGATCGCCGCCGCCGGGCCCGGCGTTGGCGCCCCCGATGCCTTTGATGCGATTGACGCCCTTGATGACCTAGATGTCCTCAACAACCCAGACGTCCTCGACCCCCTCGACATCCTCGACGTCGGCTGCGGCACCGGCATCGCGGCCCGGCAGTTCCAGGCGGCCGGCTGCAAAGTCACCGGGGTCGAGCCCGACGCACGGATGGCCGAACTGGCGCGCCGACGGGGGCTCGACGTCGTCGACGTAGCGACGTTCGAGGCCTGGGACCCGGCCGGGCGGCGATTCGATGCGGTCGTCTCCGGCCAGGCCTGGCACTGGATCGACCCGGTCGCAGGAGCCGCCAAGGCCGCGCAGGTGCTGCGGCCCGGCGGCCGGCTGGCAGCGTTCTGGAACGTGCCCCTGCTTCCGTCCGAGGTGGCAGAAGCCTTCGCCGCGGTCTACCAACGGGTTGCGCCCGACTCCCCGTTCGCCCTCCGGGCGACGGCGAAGCCCGCCCCGGACGGCTACCGGGCCCTGTCCGCCAAAGCCTCCGACGGAATCCGCGAAGCGGGCGGATTCGGCGCACCGGAGCAGTGGCGATTCGACTGGGAGTGGTCCTGCACGCGGGACGCGTGGCTGGACCAGATGCCCACCCACGGCGCCCTCACCGGGCTCCCCCCGGACAAGCTGGCAGAGGTGCTGGAACACGTCGGAGCCGCTATCGACGCCATGGGCGGCAGCTTCACGATGCCTTACGTGACGGTGGCGGTCACCGCGACGCGAGCCGAACCGTAGCCGCAGGATGACCCGAACCCGTGCCGGCAACGCGCCCCTCTGCGCGCCGCGTGCGCCAGCGAGCCGCCGACTCCGGAGGGTACGCGTAGATGCTCAGGCCACCCGTGGGTAGAGATGCCGACGCCGAACACCTTCAACTGCAAAACTGCAGAACTGCAGAATTACAAAAGGGAGCCCGACGATGGCGGACCTCCAAGCAGCGCGATCCGTGACCCCCGGCTTCGACAAGCCGGCGCACGAGCCGATGCACAAGCCGATGCATGAGCCGACGCCCACGCGTGAGCCGGTGTACGAGCCTCCGGCGCTGGTCGAAGTCGGGAACTTCTCCGCCCTGACACTCGGCTGGTTCGAGGGAAACGTCCTTGAGGAAGGCGGCGAAGGCCTGCGGTGGTGGAGGTAGGACCAGGACCACTCTGCGCACGCATCACTGATGCCGGAAGACGTGTGGTTCGCCGTACTGCCCGACAGCCGAGCGGCCTGCACGGCCGCCGGTGCGCTGCGCCCAGCCGCCGATCGAGTCGTTCTGCACGGCTCCGGCCGGCCGTGGCTGCTCGGATGCTGGCCTGACGGTCATGTGACAGTCGCGGGCACCGGGGCCGGTGCGGCAGCGGCACGTGTGGCGGTGATCGGGCGGTGTCCGGTGACCACGACAGGGCTTGCTTCCCGCGCGACCCACCTGGCCGAGGCGAACGGCATGGATGCGGTCGAGCGGATCGTCGGCGGGCTGGCAGGAAGCTTCCACCTGGTGGTGGCCTGGGCAGGGGGACGAGGACGGGTCCGCGGCAGCGCTTCCGCGGTCCGCCGTGTCTTTCACGCCCGGGTCGGCGGCGTGACGGTGGCATCCGACCGCTGCGACGTACTGGCCGAGGTGATCGGCGCCCCGGTGGACGAAAGGGTGCTCGCTTCCCGGCTGCTGGCAGCCGGAGCGGTTCACTCGCTGGACGGCATGAGCATCCGGCGGGGCGTCATGGCTGTGCCGCCTGACCACTGCCTGCTGATCGAGCCCGACGGCCGGGCGGTCGTGCGGCGTTGGTGGCAGGCGCCCGAACCGTCCCTCCCCCTGCAGGAAGGAGCTGCCGCGCTACGCGGCGCGTTGTCGTCCGCCGTCGACTCCTGCACCGCCGGCGGCGGCACGGTCAGCGCGGACCTGTCCGGTGGGCTGGACTCCACCAGCTTGTGCCTCCTGGCGGCCCGCGGCCCGGCCCGGCTGGTCACCGTGCACCGGGAGGCGACCGACCCCGGCAACGACGACGCCGACTGGACGCGGCGCGCCGTGGCCGCCCTGCCCGGTGCAGAGCACCAGCAGGTCGGCCGGGACCGGATCCCGCTGTGGTTCGCCGGGGTGAACGGCAGCTCGTACCCGCCGTGGGAGGAGCCGGGTACCTGGGTGCGCGACAGGGCGCGCCTGGAGGACCTCACGCAGCGGATGACCGCCGCGGGCTCCCGGCTGCACCTGACCGGCTACGGCGGCGACGAACTGTTCACACTCACCCCGCGCTACCTCCACGACCTGGTCCGCGCGCACCCGTTCAAGGCACCCGGCTGCATTCGTGCCCACCGCCTGCGGCTGCGGCAGCCGCTCGTACCGTTGCTGCGCGCACTCGCCGAGCACACCCCGTACCAGCGCTGGCTCACGCGCGCCGCCGATCGACTGACCACCCTGCCCGACGCCTCCGCCCCCATCCCTTCCCTGACATGGGGGCCGGTGCTGCGGATGCCCCCGTGGGCAACTGCGGAGGCGGTCCGATACGTACGAGAACTGCTGCAGGAGGCGAGTGAGGCACGGGCGCATGAGGCCACCCACGGCGCTGCCGAGCCCTTGGCCCGGCAGCGCGCGCAACATGCGGCGATCCTGTACGCGCGGGCCACGGGAAGCGCGGTGCGCCGCCTCGACCAGGCCACCGGGCGGGCCGGACTGCCCCTGGCCGCGCCGTGCCTGGACGATGCGGTCATGAACGCGGCCTTGTCGGTCCGCCTGCACGACCGGGTCCCGCACGGGCCCCCGCCCACGGCCGCCAAACCCGTCCTGACCGCTGCCATGCGCGGCATCGTCCCGGACCCGCTCCTGGCCCGTACCACCAAGGGCGACTACAGTGCCGACTTCTACGCCGCCCTGCGCCGCCATCGCAGCGAACTCCTGGACCTCTTCGAGGACCCCCTGCTCGCCGGCATGGGACTCATCGACCCGGCACCCTTGCGCGCAGCGCTCCTCGGCCTGCACCCCACGACCCGCATCCTCACGTCGCTGTCCCGGACGGTCGCCTGCGAGACGTGGCTCCGCGCCGGCGCCCCGGGCATTCGGCGCCGCGGTGGATGACCGTCACCCCGTCCGTGGGTTCCGGCTCTCGCCGCGAAAGGCCCCCGCCATGACCGCTTCCTCCGAGCCGGGCGCACCTGCCGCCGCCGTCACAGCAGCCCCCGCCAGCCGCCGCGGGCCGCGCCGCCCGGTCCTCTTCTTCGCCTTTTCCTTCGCCGTGATCGCCGATCCGGTGTCCTCCGTCGCGTACGCGATCGAAGCGGCGCTGCGTGCGCTGCACGGCGACCTCGCCCTGCTCCTGCCGACGATGGCCCTGGTGGTGGGCCTGGTCGTGGTCGTCACCGCGAACTACTGGCAGCTGGTGCGCCGGTTCCCGCAGGGCGGCGGGGCTGCTGCCGCGGCCGGGCGGGCGTTCGGGCCGCGGTGGACGTTCGTGCCGATCGGGGCGCTGGTCGTGGACTTCGTGCTCACCATCGGGATCTCCATCGCCGCGGCCGCAAGCGCCGTCATCGCGCTCTTCCCCGGGCTGGCGGCGTTCCGTATCCCGCTCGCGCTGCTCCTGCTGCTCGTGGTGGCGGGGCTGACGTGGTTCGGGCACGGCGGCAGGCTGCTGTTCGCCGTCATGACGCTGCTCTTCGTCCTGGTCTCCGTCGCCGTGCTCGTGCTCGGTTTCGTCTCGCCGCACACGGTCGGGGAGGCGCCGGCCGCCACCGATCCGGGCCGGTCGGCGACCCTGGCGGTCGTCCTGGCGTTTCCCGTGGCGATGGCCCTGGCCACCGGAGTCGAAGCGCCCTCGACGGCGATCGCGCAGCTCGGCCAGCTCGACGACGCCCGGCGGCGGCGCTTCGGCCGGGGCACGCTGGCCCTGCTCCTGGTCATCGTCGGCGGGCTGACGCTGGCTCTGACGTTGCTGGCCGTACGTCTGCGCATCGGCGTCCCCGGCCACGACTCGACCCAGATCGCCGAGATCGCCCGGGCCGCGGCCGGATCCGGCCGGCTGTACGGCGCGTTCCAGCTGACCAGTTCCCTGCTGCTCCTCGCGGCGGCCAGCTCGTCCTTCCAGGCCGGTCCGGGACTCTTCAAGGCGCTCGCGGGCACGGCGGAGCGGCCCGGCGTGCTGCCCGCGGCCTTCGGCCGGACCAACCGCCATCACACCCCGTACTGGGCCGTGGTCGTGCACGTGGCCGCCGCCGGGGTGATCGTCGTGGCCGCCGCCGGGAAGGAGCAGGAGCTCGTGCTGTTCTACGCGGTCGCCGTCTTCGTGAGCTTCCTCGTCGGCCTCATGGCCATGAGCCGCTTCGCCCGCACCGAAGGCAAGGCCGCCCTCGCGTGGCTGAACGGTGCGGCCGCCGGCGCCGTCGCCTTCACCCTCGCGGTGAACCTCCTCCGCGGCTGGCCGACGCTCTCCCTCACCGCCACGCTGCTCGTCGCCGGGGCGCTCCACCTCCTCTGGGTCCGGGCGGGCCGCCCCCTGGGGATCGACGACGCCGAGGCCCGCGCCGAAGCGGCTTGAGCGGTCCGAGGCCGACGCAGCGCTGCTACCTCGGCTGCCACGGTTGCCGCCACCGCTATCGCTTGCCGCGATAGCGGGAGACCTTCTGCCGGTTCCCGCACACTCCCATCGCGCACCACACGGCGGAGTGGTTGCGCGAGTGGTCGTAGAACACCCATGCGCACGCGTCACTGCGGCAGATCTTCAGCCGCTCCCAGGTGCCGTCCCGCTGGGCGTCGTGCACCCGGCTCAGCAGCAGGCCGGTGATCCGTTCGGCCGACGTGCCGACCGGCTCGAAGCCGAGCCGCCCGGCTCCGTCCGCCCTGAGGGCATAGCGCAGTCCGGCCGCCACCTCCGCCACGCACTCGACCGCGCGCGCCCTCGCTCCCGTATCGCTCCCCGTGTGCACCAGGTCGCGCAGGGCCGTACGCAGCCGGACCAGCTCCGCCAATTCCTCATCACGGATGCCGTCTTCGGCGGGCAAGCCGATGTCCCGGAGTCGGCCCGGAGCCGTGGCGGGGTCGGCCAAGGTGTCCGTTCCCCGTTCGACATGCAGGGAGTTGCAGAAGTCCTGCACGGCCTCCAGTGCGCCCGGGGCCGATGCGGGCTGCGACCGCACTCCCGACTGCTGCGGCATGACCGCCCCTCTCCAGTCCGATCGACCAGTCCGATCGATCTATTCCTGTCGATGCATTCCGATTGACACCGCGCGAGCGCGGCGGACTGTGGCGTGACGCCGACTTCCTGAAGTTCTGGGGTGTCGAGAGCCTGTCGATGTTCGGCACACAGATCTCCATGCCGGCGATCCCCCTTCTCGCCGCCACCGCCCTGGACGCCGGCCCGTTCCAGATGGGCCTGATCAACGCCGCACAGCTCCTGCCCTATCTGCTGTTCACGCTGCTCGCCGGGGCGTGGGTCGATCAGCGCCGGCGGCGGCCCGTCATGATCGGGGCCCACCTCGGCCGCGCGGCGGTACTGGCGCTGACGCCATCGTCTTCGCCGCCGCCACCCTCACCGTGTTCTTCGACCTCGCCTACCAGGCCTATCTGCCCTCCCTGGTGGGACGGGATCAACTCATCGAGGGCAACGGCAAGCTGGAGGGAAGCCGGTCCATGGCCCAGACGGGCGGCCCCGGGATCGGCGGCCTGATCGTCGGTCTGACGACCGCCCCCGCCGCCGTGCTCCTGGACGCCCTCACCTACCTCGCCTCCGCCGTCGCCCTGCTGTTCATCCGCCACCCCGAGGCGGGTCCCGCCACCCCCGCCACCGGCCCTTCCGCCACCGGCACCACCGCCACCTCCGCCACCGATCCCGGCCCGCTCCTCACCCGTATCGGAGCGGGGCTACAGCTGCTCGCCCGCCACCGCCACCTCCGCGCGATCGCCGGCGAAGCCGCCACCTACAACCTCTTCAACCAGGCGTTCTGGGCCGTCCTCGTGCTCTATCTCCCGGGAACTGCACTTCTCCGCCCTCCTCCTGGGCACGATGCTGGCGATGAGCGGAGTCGGCGCCTTCGCGGGCAGTGTGCTGGCCGGACGGCTCGCGCGCCGATGGGGGCTGGGCCGCACCATCGTGGCCACGACGGCACTCGCCTGCGCCGCACCACTGCTGATCCCGATCGCCGGCGGCAGCGGGATCGGGGCCGGCACCGGAAGCGGAGCCGGCGGAGACGGCGGACACGCCGCCGCCACGGCCGTCGTCGCGATCGCAATCGCGCTCCTGCTCAACGGCGCGGGCATGGCCATCAGCAACATCCACGTGGTGAGCCTCCGGCAGACCGTCGTACCGCCCGAACTCCTGGGACGGACCAACGCCGGCTACCGCTTCCTCGTCACCGGCACCGCCGCCCTCGGCGCGCTCCTCGGCGGCTGGCTGGGCGGAACGATCGGCCTGCGCGCCACCCTCACCGCGGCCGGACTCGCCACCCTGACGGCGCTCCTGTTCGTCGTCCGCCTGACATGCAGGTAAATGCCTGCATGATGGAGGGGTGAGCAGCGATATGGACAAGGTCTTCAAGGCCTTGGCTGACCCGACCCGCAGGTACCTGCTCGACCGGCTGCACGAGAACAACGGCCAGTCCCTGGGTGAGCTGTGCGAGAGCCTGGCGATGTCACGCCAGTCCGCCACACAGCACCTGGGCCTTCTGGAGGCCGCGAACCTCGTCAGCACCGTCAGGCGGGGCCGGGAAAAACTCCACTACCTCAACCCCGTACCGCTCCACGAGATCCAGGAGCGGTGGATCGACAAGTTCGAGCGCCCACGCCTCCGGGCACTGAGCGCGCTGAAGGAAAGAGCCGAGGCCGCCATGAGCAGCAAACCCGCGTTCGTCTACACCACCTACATCCACGCCACGCCCGAGAAGGTCTGGGAAGCCCTGACCGACGCCGGGGCGACCGCCGCCTACTGGGGCCACAGCAACGTCTCCGACTGGCAGGTCGGCTCCTCCTGGGAGCACGTCCGCACCGACGGTTCGGGCGTGGCGGACGTGGTCGGCACCGTGGTGGAGAGCGATCCGCCCAAGCGCCTCGTGACCACCTGGGCCGGCCCCGGAGAGGAGCGCCCCGACGGGCCGTCGAAGGTCACCTTCGACATCAAGGCCCTCGGCGACGTCGTCCGGCTCACCGTCACCCACGAGAACCTCCGCGACGAGGCCGAGAAGCGCCAGGCCGCAGGCGGCTGGTCGACCGTCCTGTCCAACCTCAAGACGTACCTGGAGACGGGCAGCCCCTTGCCCGTGGACCTGTGGGGCCGAGGCTGAGCCTCGACCCGCGGCACCAGGGGCGAAGGGCGAGGGGCGAGGGAGCGCGGACGCCGAATCGGGACGAGGGGTGAAACCCGTCAGCGGCCGCTGCGTTCGCTGCGTTCGCTGCGATGAGCAGGCCCCTTCGACCGGGGCTGAGGCTCGGGCAGCGCCCCTCCCTCCTCCTCCCAGTCGGCCAGACGCCTGCTCATCGCGTCCTCACGCGAAGGGGAATCCGCCTGCCCGAGCCCAGGTGACCGCTCACCTCGGGCAGCCTTCCCGGACTCGTCCTCACGCCGGCCACCGATCATGCCTTGCCTCCTGCTCATCCGAACGGGTTCGTGCCCACCCGTGTCCATCAGAGCAGCGCTTCCCCGGCCCCACGACTCCGGTTACCGCAGATGGGTGTTGCCCGAGTGCCCGCCGTCAGTCCCGGCAGGTGAGCCGTGCCGGCAGCTTGGTGCTGATCAGGTACGCGGTCTCGCGCTCCCGCGCGCAGGCGGAGTTGTAGTACGAGACGTGCCCGTTCACGTCGGTGACCAGAAGCCGGCTGCCGGCGATCTGGCCGACCAGGCGGCGGGCGCCCGGGAGCGGCGTCGCGGGGTCGTGGGTGTTGGCGGCCACGAGGATCGGCGGGGCTCCGCGGACGATGGTCGGCTGCCACGGGTTGGTGGCCTTGACGGGCCAGTCCGCGCAGGAAGCGGACATGATCCACGCCTCCGCGGCCGCGCCCGTGCGCGGGGCGACCTTGCGGGCTCGGCCCAGCCGAGCCGCGGCGTCGGCGTAGCCGGTGAACTGCGGTGGGAAGTCCAGGCAGGACACGACCGCGTACGGACTGTCCGGATTGCCGACGTAGCCTCCGCCCTCGACGATGCCGGAGGCGTCGTTGCGGCGGTCGGCGGCGGCCAGCCGCTCGGACAGCTCGACCCAGGCGTTCACGCCCATCGCGTCCTCGAGCAGGCGCATCCGCAGGAGCTGTTCGGGCAGGGCCATACGGATCCAGTCACCGTTGACGGCTGCGACCTTCGCGCCGGGCGCCGGGATCGGGGTGCGGTCGGCGCGCGCCACGACCCGGTCGTACACCGCGCCCGCGTCCTCGCCGTACAGCGCGCACGCGCTGTCCTTCGCGCACCAGGCGACGAAGCGATCGAACTCGCCCTCCATCGCGGCGGCTTCCTCGCGCAGGAAGCGGGCCGGGCCCGTGGCGTGGTCGACGGGGCCGTCCAGCACCATGGCCCGGATCCGGTGCGGGAACAACTGGGCGTAGGTCGCGCCGAGAAAGGTGCCGTAGGACACGCCGTGGTAGTTGATGCGCTCCTCGCCGAGCGCCGCGCGGAAGGCGTCCATGTCGCGGGCGACGGAGACGGTGTCGACGTTGCGGACGAGGTCGCCGTGCCGGGCCAGACAGCGCTCGCCACGGGCCCGGCTGTTCCGCTTCATCTCCTCGTACCCGCGGGGGCTCTTGGGGAACACGACCTGGCCGGGGTCGAGGACCGGGCCGCATTCCAGGGCCTGACTGCCGCCGGTCCCCCGAGGGTCGAGGCTGACGATGTCGAACCGCTCCCGCAGCGGCCCCCGGAACAGCATGTCGGCGGCGCCGTGCTGGAGCATCGTCGCCCCCTGCCCGCCGGGGCCACCGGGGTTGTAGAAGAGTGCGCCGACGCGGTGGGCCCGGTCACGCGCGGGAACCCGGGCGGCCTTGAGGTCGATCGTTCTCCCCGCCGGCTCCTTCCAATCCAGCGGAACACGTACCGTGCCGCATTGAACGGGAGCGGGGGAACCCTCGCTGCACGGCTTCCACTCCACGGGGGAGGCGGCGGCCGGTAAGGATGCGCTCGCCACCACGGTGGGCGGGGCCGAAGGAGCCGCGTACGCGGCAGGGGAGAGCGTGGTCGCCAGCAGCGCCAGGGCGGTGGCGCTCAGGGCCGCGCCGTGTCGCACGGCACGCGGCGTACGCCGGTCTTGATGGGTCATACGCCCATCCCAGCCCCGCTGCGATCTAGAGGGCAAGACCGGTTCTCCCCCGGACAGCCAATCCCGGCCACGCCCCCTTCCCGGCCGGGGTGTGGGCGGGCGGCCCGAGCGTTCACGCGGAAGGTCCGTACGTCCCGCAGACGGTGCCGATCAGCGGTTGAGGGGGGAACAGCCCGGGCCGGGGTGCAGGATCACGCGCCGCAGCCGCAGGCGACGACGGGCTCTGCTTCGGCGGCGGCTCCGCTGTCGTCGGCTGCTGCCGTGCCTGCGCAGCAGGCGTCGCCGTCACCGGTGCCCTGCAGGGGGCTCTTGCCGAGGGTGGTGGCGTCGGCCTTGACGACGTAGACCTCCCAGGGTTCGTGGCCGGGGCCGTGGACCCAGACCTTGTCCTGGAGGGCGTAGCAGCAGGAGGTGTCGTTCTCCTCGAAGGTGGCCAGGCCGGATTCCTTGAGGCGCTCGGAGGCGGCCGTGACCGCTTCCGTGCTGTCGACCTCGACGCCGAGGTGGTCCAGGCGGGTGTCCTGGCCGGGGTCGCCCTCGATGAGGACGAGCTTCAGCGGCGGCTCGGCGATGGCGAAGTTCGCGTAGCCGGGCCGGCGCTTGGCCGGTTCGACGCCGAAGAGCTTGGAGTAGAAGGTCACGGACGCTTCGAGGTCGGCGACGTTGAGGGCCAGCTGCATACGGGACATGGCGATCCTCCTAGATCCCCTTGTGTCGATCACACTGCATCGATCACACGGCATCAATCACTGGCATCGATCACCTTGTATCGATTGCCTTCGATGCAAGCTTGCGCCCTGGATCGACAGACGTCAACATAGAGGCATGTCGAATCAAGAATTCGTGGTGCTCGGGCAGGACGGCCCCGACGGCTGCTGCCCCGGCCTGCTGACCGCCCCGCTGGCCGAGGACCAGGCCGCCGAGCTGGCGAAGGTCTTCAAGGCCCTGGGCGATCCGGTCCGGCTCCGGCTGCTGTCCATGATCGCCTCCCGGGCCGGCGGCGAGGTGTGCGTCTGCGACCTCACCCCCGCGTTCGACCTGTCCCAGCCGACGATCTCCCACCACCTCAAGCTCCTGCGCGAGGCCGGGCTGATCGCCTCCGAGCGGCGCGGGACGTGGGTGTTCTACCGGCTACTGCCGGAGATGACCGACCGTCTCGCCGGGATCCTCACCCGCCCCGCCGGGCAGCCCCTGCCCGAGCCGGCCGAAGCTCTCTCGTGACCGGCGCGAGCACCGCCCCCGTGGCGGCCCGGTTGTCCTTCCTCGACCGCTACCTCGCGGTGTGGATCCTGGCCGCGATGGGCGCCGGTCTCGGCCTGGGCCGCCTCGTCCCCGGACTGGGAGACGCGCTGGCGAGGATCACCGTCACCGGCGTCTCGCTGCCAATCGCGCTCGGCCTGCTCGTGATGATGTACCCGGTGCTGGCCAAGGTCCGCTACGACCGCCTCGACACGGTCACCCGCGACCGCCGCCTCCTCATCCCGTCGCTGGTGATCAACTGGGTCGCCGGCCCGGCGGTGATGTTCGCCCTGGCCTGGCTGTTCCTGCCGGACCTGCCCGAGTACCGCACGGGCCTGATCATCGTGGGTCTCGCCCGGTGCATCGCCATGGTGATCATCTGGAACGACCTGGCCTGCGGCGACCGCGAGGCCGCCGCGGTCCTGGTCGCGCTCAACAGCGTCTTCCAGGTGATCGCGTTCTCCGCGCTCGGCTGGTTCTACCTCTCCGTCCTGCCCGGCCTGCTCGGGCTGGAGGCCACGGGGCTGGACGTATCCGTGTGGGAGATCGCCCGCTCCGTGCTGATCTTCCTCGGCATCCCGCTCGCCGCCGGCTACCTCACGCGCCGCCTGGGCGAGAAGGCCAGGGGCCGCGTCTGGTACGAGGCGAAGCTGGTCCCCCGCATCGGCCCGTTCGCCCTCTACGGGCTGCTGTTCACGATCGTCGTGCTCTTCGCCCTCCAGGGCGAGGCGATCACCTCGCGGCCCTGGGACGTCGCCCGGATCGCGCTGCCCCTGCTCGTCTACTTCGCCGTCATGTGGGCCGGATCCATGGCCCTGGGCCGCGCCGTCGGCCTGGACTACCCGCGGGCGACGACGCTGGCGTTCACCGCCGCCGGCAACAACTTCGAGCTGGCCATCGCGGTCGCCGTCGCCACCTTCGGCGCCACCTCGGGCCAGGCTCTCGCCGGAGTCGTCGGCCCCCTCATCGAGGTCCCCGTCCTCATCGGCCTCGTCCACGTCGCGCTGGCCGCCCGCCGCCGCTGCTTCCCCCACCCCGCCACCGGCCCGTCGGCCGCCGCCCCGGAAGGCTCCGCCCATGTCCGCAACCCGTAAGCCCTCGGTGCTGTTCGTCTGCGTCCACAACGCCGGGCGCTCCCAGATGGGTGCGGCCTTCCTCACCCACCTCGGCGCGGGGCGCGTCGAGGTCCGCTCCGCCGGGTCGGCCCCCGCCGCGACCGTCAACCCCGCCGTCGTCGAGGCCATGCGGGAAGTCGGCATCGACATCTCGGCCGAGACGCCCAAGGTGCTCACGACGGAAGCGGTGCAGTCGTCGGACGTGGTCATCACCATGGGCTGCGGCGACGCCTGCCCGTACTTCCCCGGCAAGCGCTACCTGGACTGGACGCTGGACGACCCGGCCGGCCAGGGCGTCGACGCGGTCCGCCCGATCCGCGACGACATCGAACAGCGCGTCCGCAACCTGCTCACCGAACTCGGCGTCCGGGCCCGCGCATGACTTCCGGCCGGGTCCCCATGCCGCACTCCGAGACCCCGCCGCCTCCCGCCTTCTTCCCCGTCCCCCTTCTGCTACGCCTTGTCTACGCCTTGTCGTAGACCGCCCACCGCTCCAGAGCGAACCCGTCGCCCTCCTTGCGGACTTCCATGGCGCCCGCGCCGCCGAGGTGCGCGGGGAGGACCAGTTCGCGCTCGGCTGCGGAGCGTTCCAGGATGCGGCGGCGGCTGGCCGCCGCCTGGTCCTCGTCGAGGCAGAAGCAGCTGTTGCAGGAGGGGTGGAGGAGCTGCACCGGGCTGTGCAGCAGGTCGCCCACGAAGACGGCCCGGTCGGTCCCGGAGGTGAGTCGTAGGACGGACGAGCCCGGTGTGTGGCCGGGTGCGGGCTCCAGCGTGAGGTGGTCGTCGATGCGGTGGGCACCTTCCCACAGCACGGCCCGGCCGGCCCTGTGGATGGGCGCGATGCTGTCCTCGTAGAGCAGCCGGTCCTCCTCCCGCAGCCCGTTCCCGTATCCGTTGTCCGGACCGTAGTGGAAGTCGTCGGCGGCCGGGATGAGGTACTCGGCGTTGGGGAAGGTCGGTGTCCACTCCCCCTCGGCGCCTGCGCTCGTGGTGTTCCAGCCGACGTGATCGACGTGGAGGTGGGTGTTGACGACAACGTCGACGTCCTCCGGGTGGATGCCCGCCTGTGCCAGCCGGCCGAGGAAGTCGCCCTGCCAGTGGTGGAAGTGCGGGGAGTCGGGCCGCTCGCGCCCGTTGCCCACGCCGGTGTCGACGAGGACGGTGCGCCCCCCGCTGCGCAGCACCCAGCTCTGCAGCGCCGATACCGCCCTGTCGGTGTGCGGCTCCCAGTGGTCCGGCGCAAGCCAGTCCTCGTTGTTCCTCCATGTCTCGGTGGTGGATCCGGGGACGAGGCCTCGGGCCGGCAGCAGCGGGCCCTGCCACTCCACTACCCGGATGACCTCGACGTCCCCGAGCACCAGGCTCTGAACATCCTGCACGTTTTCGCTCTGCGCATCCTCGCTCTTCATATCCCCGACCCTAGGAAGAGGCATCTGAGCTTCTCAATGATTGTTCTGCTCGCCTGGATACGTCAGCGTCTCAAGCCTGATGGCCCTCGGCGATACCCTGACAGCCATGGACGTGGTCAGCGACGCACTCTCCGCCATGCGCCTCGGGCGCCCCTTCTCCGACCGGGTACGGGCGAGCGGGAGCTGGTGCGTACGCATGCCGTCGTACGACGGGGCCGGGTTCCACGTCGTTCTTGAGGGCTCCTGCTGGCTGCTGGCCGACGGAGGCTCCCCCGTCCGCCTCGGCGCGGGTGACGCGGTGCTGCTCCCGCACGGTACGGGCCATGTGCTCGCCGATTTCGCGCTCGACGCGGGTGCCGTGGAGAAGGCGGTGCCGTTCGAGCAGTGGCGTGACGAGCCCGCGGCGCAGGACAGCACCGGCCGAGGCGATGGCGACAGCGACGTGGAGATGCTATGCGGGAAGTACCGGCTCGACCGCAGCCGCATGCACCCGCTGATGGCGGAACTGCCGAAGGTCGTCCACCTGCCGAACCGCGTGGGCAGCCCGGGCAGCCATCCCGAACTCCGCGCCGCCATCGCCCTGCTGGGCGGCGAGCTGGACGCACGGCGGCCCGGTGCGTACACGGCTCTGCCGAGCCTCCTCGACCTCCTCCTCGTCTACATGATCCGCTCCTGGATGGCCGAGAGCACGACCGGAGCCTGGCCCGGCGCGCTGAACGACGACGTGACGGCCGCCGCCCTGCGCGCACTGCACGCGGACCCGGCCGCGCCGTGGACCAACGAGCGCCTGGCCGCCGCGGCGGGCGTCTCCCGGCCCACGCTGGCCCGCCGGTTCACCGCCGTCGTCGGCCGCCCGCCGATGGCGTACCTGACGTGGTGGCGCCTGACCTTCGCCGCCACCCTGCTCCGCGACACCCCGGATACGCTCACCGCCGTCGCCCGCCGCGTCGGCTACGGAAGTCCGTACGCGCTCTCGCACGCCTTCAACAGGGAGTTCGGGACGACGCCGGGGCGATACCGGGCACAGGCACGGGCCCGGCTACAAGGCAGTCATTGAACTCCGCCATGCCGTCATCGCGGAACAGGTGGTGAGCGAAGGAGTGCCACCCTCGCGGCGCTGCGGGCGGATGCTCCACTCATTGTGCGGCATCTTCGCAAACCCGTTGCCCGACTTGTCCCCTGCCCTGCCGGACGACGGCTTCTAGACTCCCGGCCATGACCACGTCGATGACTGCAGGAGATTCGCTCGCCACCGGCCAACGATCCCTGGGGGACCCGGAGGTCCGCCACCCGCTGTGGCCGCCGCTGGTCGCGGGGTGCCCCACCACGAGCACCGACACGATCGCCCACCCGCTCGAGGTGGACTACGCGTACGACAAGGTGAGTTCGGCACTGCTCACCGGCGCCGGCTCCGGCACCGCCCCCGGCGCCGGTCACAACCGGTGGGCCCCGCTGCTGCCCCCGCTGCTCGCGCCCGGTCTCGGGGAAGGCGGCACCCCGCTGATCGGCATCGGGGACGGTGTCTTCGTCAAGGACGAATCCCGCAACCCCACATGGAGTCACAAGGACCGGCTCAACCGGGTCACCACCAGCGCCGCCGTCGGCGTCGGGGCGAGCGGCATCGTCGTCGCCTCCTCCGGAAATCACGGCGCGTCCGCCGCCGCGTACGCGGCGCGTGCCGGGCTGCGCTGCGTCGTGCTCGCGTCCGCGGACATGCCGCCCGCGGTCGCTTCCTTCCTGAACGCCTACGGGGCGGTGGTCCTGCCCGTGCCCGCTGCCGACCGCTGGCCGCTGATGCGGCTCATTGTCGACCGCACGGGCCTGCACCCGGTCAGCAACCTCGCGGTGACCCACACCGGTCACCCCTTCGGCGCCGAGGGCTACAAGACCGTCGCGTACGAGATCTTCGCCGACCTCGGCGTCCCCTCGGCGGTGTTCGTGCCCACCGGCTACGGAGAACTGCTCTTCGGCGTCTGGAAGGGGTTCACGGAACTGCACCGGCTCGGCCTGGCGGAGAGCATCCCGCGCATCCACGCCTGCGAGCCCGCCCTCGGCGGCCCGCTCCACGCCGCCCTGCGCCAAGGGGTCCCGGCCGCCCGGGTCGACGTCGGCGACTCTGACGCGTACGGCATCGACTGCGCGGTCGGCAGCATCCGGGGCGTACTGGCCGTGCGCGGCAGCGGCGGCAGCTCGCTGCTGGTCAGCGACGAGCAGATGCGGGCCGCCCAGGCGGAGCTGGCCGGCCACGGCCTGTGGGCGGAGCTCTCGGCCGCCGCGGGGCTGGCCGGCCTGCGCAGTGCGGGGCAGGAGGTGGAGCGGGAAGGGCCGGTCGTCTGCATCTCCACGTCCAGCGGCTTCAAGGACCGCGGCGTGGGCGCGTCGCCGGAGCTCGCCGCTCCCGTCGATCCCTCCTGGGACGAGGTGTCCCGGCGGTTGCGCGCTGCTGGAATCCGTGACTGACGAGGTGCGCCGGAGCGGCCGGGGCCCTTGGTCGCGGATTCCGCTGTGAGCAGCCTCCTCGCCCGAGGAGAAGGAAGGCTGGCAGCGTACGAGAACGGGGCGGAGCAGGACGAAGCGGAGGCGGGCATGGGGCTGTTCCGGAAGAAGTCCGGGTCGGATCCGGGTCGTAAGCGCGGTAAGAAACAGGGCAGGGGAAAGGGAAAGGGCGCAGCAGGCGCAGCGACGCACGCGTCGCACGACGGCGCCCAAGGGGAACCGACTGAAACCGGCGGGGCACGCACGAACAAGTAGTGCAGGTTTATGTATGCACCGATGGCGTGCGTGCCCGAGTGTCTGAATTGCACGCTCGGCAAAAGAGATACGCGCGCGTCACTCCTGCCGGATGTGTAGGGCGGGGGAATCCGCGGGCAGCCATGACGGAGAGGAGGATGTGACATGGAGTGTCCGCGGCTGTACGACGTCACCGATCTACCGGCACTGGAATTCGATCCCTTTCTCTGGGAATCGCTGAAAGACGCCCCGGTTTCCCGGATCCGGCTCCCGCACGGCGACGGGGACTGCTGGCTCGTGACCCGGCACGCCGACGTGCGGTTCGTCACCTCGGACCGGCGGTTCAGCCGGGACATCATCGGGCGGTCCATCCCGAAGATGACCAAGCACTTCATCCCGCTCGACAGGGCCGTCAGCTTCGTGGACCCGCCCGATCACGCACGGGTACGCGCGGTGGTGGCGCCCGCGTTCACCCAGCGCCGCATGGACCAGCTGCGCCCTCGGGCCCAGGCCGTCCTCGACCGCCTGGTCGACGGATTGCTCGAAGCCGGTCCGCCCGCCGACGTCATTCGCCACGTCACCTCGCCGTTCCCCCTGGCGGTGATCAGTGAGCTGCTCGGCATCCCGGCCGCCGACCGTACCCGCGTGCGCGACTGGGCCCGGACCCTGCTGTCGAGGGCGTCGGACCACGCGGCGGCCGAGCGCGCAAGGCAGGTGCAGCAAGCGGCCAGGGCGTACTTCCGCGAACTGGCCGCCCTGCGCCGGGCCGAGCCCCGGGACGACCTGATGAGCACGATGGTGGCGGCCGTCGACGAAGGCCGCATCGACGAGGAGGAGCTCCTCGCGCTGGCCACCCTCATGGGGCTCAACGGCTGGCACGCCGTCCGCAACAACGCCTCCAACATGGTGTACACGCTGCTCACCGAGAAGGGGCTGATGGACAGGCTGCAGTCCGAACCCGCGCTGGTGCCGCAGGCGGTGGAGGAGTTGCTGCGGTGGATCCCGCACAAGCACGGGGTAGGGCAGCCCCGGATCGCCACCGAGGACGTCGAAGTGGGCGGCGTCCTGGTCCGTCAGGGGGAGTTCGTCTACGTCTCCTACGTCGCGGCCAACTGGGACGAGCAGGTCTACCCCGATCCCGGCCGCATCGACGTGGACCGCCAGGGCCCGCCGCACGTCGCCTTCGGGCACGGGCCGCACTTCTGCGTGGGCCCCATGCTCGCCCGCATGGAGTCGGAGCTGCTGCTGGCCACCCTGGCCCGCCGCCTGCCCACCATGCGGTTGGCCACGCCGCGGACAGAGGTGCGGTGGCAGACCGAGGTGCTGATCCGGGGGCCGGTGGACCTGCCGGTCACTTGGTGAGCGGGCGTTCCCGGAGGCCCCCATGGCCCGGAAGCCTTCCGGGGCCTTCCGGAAGGCCCCGGAAGGCTCCGGCGGGTCCCTGCAGCCATTGCAGCGCCTGCAATCCCTGCAGCACCCCTGGATAGCATCGCTGCATGACACACGCATCATTGCGCCGTTCCATAGCGCCGGCAGCGGCCCTGACCCTG
>NZ_JBAMDC010000119.1:0-17507 GCF_036961605.1 Streptomyces sp. KLMMK | reverse complement strand
CCCTCGGCCGGCAGGACGGTGGCGGAAAACCGCCCCTCGCCCGGGGATCGTGGGGCGCGCGGCGCGGCGGCAGTGTCTCCGGCACATGACGCAGGGGTTACCGGCGGGTGATCATCCTGTGGTGGTCATGCGCCCGAGATGTGCCCGACCTGTGGCTGACCTGTGGTCATGCCGGAGCCGGACAGGGCGAAGGGGCGGCGCCCGTGCGGGAGCGCCGCCCCTCTTTACTCCCCCACCGGGAGTTGTTGCCGCCCGCATCGGCTCGGGCGGCAACTCGCATACTCAGCGGCCGCTTTTTCGCTCGCCACCCCCCACGGGAACGAGCGGGGGCGGCCCCGAGTGCGTGAATAGCATTTCGCTTCCCCCACGTTCGCCGCGAGTCCTTTCAACTGTGGCCAAAAGGGCGTGGTAACAGCTCGTATCGGTGTGCATACTCAGTGAGCGGGGGGTGGTTGCGGATGTCTCATGTGGGGGTTTGGTGCTGCGCGTCCATTTCACTGGACTCGATCTGGCCCGGTTGCGCCTGGCCGGAGACCCGGACGCACTCTGGGAAACCGTATTGAGCCTCCACCGGCTCCGGGACAAACAAGGCGAGTCGATCTTCGGGGATTGGCGCTCGGAAACCCGGACCCGGTTGAATGGTGAAACTCGGCTTCTCGCCCCGCTGGTGCCTTCCCGCGGGTATTTTCCGGACTTCCTCACACCCCCCGAAGGGGTACTCGGACTCGACTCCGGCATGCAGGCCCTGCGCGAGACGCCGGGGGAGCGGGTGCACCGCGAGCTCGGCCGGCTCTCCACGGCCCGTACGCTCCCTGCTTGGATACGATCCATGGCCGAGGGCGACGATCGCGCCTTCGCCAAGCTCACCGGGGCGCTCCAGGCGTACCACGAGGCCGCGATAGCGCCCTACTGGCAGCACATCCAGGCCCAGATCGAGGCCGACCGCGCCGTGCGGGGGCGGGCCCTGCTGGACGGCGGCGCCGACGCCCTGCTCTCCTCGCTGCCGCCCATGATGCGCTGGCGCGCACCCGTCCTGGAGGCCGACTACCCCGTCGACCGCGACGTCCACCTCAACGGCCGGGGCCTGCTGCTCGTTCCCTCCTTCTTCTGCCGGCGCACGCCCGTCACCTACCAGGACCCCGACCTCACCCCGGTCCTCGTCTACCCCGCCCGGCACATGTCGGAGTCCGCGCCCGCCGTGCAGACCGCGCCGCGCTCCCTCGGCAAGCTCGTCGGGCACACCCGCTCGGCGGTGCTCGGCTCCATCGGCGGCGGCTGCACCACGAGCGAACTCGCCCGCCGCGTCGGGGTGTCCGCGGCCTCGGCCAGCCAGCACGCGGGCGTACTCCGCGAGGCGGGTCTCGTCCTGACCCTGCGCAACGGCAGCGCCGTGATGCACACCCTCACGCCCCTGGGCGCGGCCCTCCTGCGCGGCGGCCACAGGACCACGCAGCTCGCGCCCAGGCCGTCTCAGTCGTCGATCCCCGAGCGCTCCACCCCCGCCACGATGTAGCGCTGCAGCACCAGGAAGACGGCCAAGAGCGGGAGTACCGACACGGCGGCTGCCACGAACAGTTCGTGCAGGTTGACGGCTTGGGCCGTGGTGAACGTCGACAGGGCCACCTGGACCGTCCACGCGTCGCGGTCCTGGCCGATGACCAGCGGCCACAGGAACGCGTTCCACGCCCCGATGAAGACGATCGTGCCGACCGCGGCGAACACCGGGCGGGAGTTGGGCACGACGACGAGCCAGTACGTGCGCCAGGGGCCCAGGCCGTCCACCTGGGCCGCGTCCTCCAGCTCCCGCGGGAAGCCCAGGAAGTACTGGCGGAAGACGAAGCAGGCGAAGGCGCTGAAGAGCGTCGGCACGATCAGGCCGCGCAGGCTGGAGACCCAGCCCAGCGACGACACCAGTACGAACGACGGCACGAACGTGACCGCCGCCGGCACCAGCAGCGTGCCCAGGACCGCGTAGAGGACGGCGTCGGCGTGCCGGTAGGGGATGCGGGCCAGGCCGTAGCCGGCGAGGGAGGCGAGGAGCAGCGTGCCGAGCGTGGTGGCCACGGCGATCAGCGAGGAGTTCAGCAGCGCGTGCGCCATCGGCACGTCCGGGTCGGCGAACAGCTCCCGCACGTTCGACCAGTGCACCTCGGAGGGGAAGAACGTCCACTTGGGCGAGGTGATGTCCTCCTCGGCGGCCAGCCCGTTGCGCACCAGCAGGTAGAAGGGGAGGAGGAACAGCACGGCCAGCACGGTCAGCAGCACCAGCCGCAGCGCCCGCCCGGCCCGTACGAGGGCGTCGTCCGACCGCCTCATCACGCCTCCCGCCTGCCCAGGCCGAACCAGCGCACCTGCACCACCGACACCACCGCGATCACCAGCGCCAGGACGACGGCGCCCGCGCTGCCCAGCCCCAGGTTCTGCCCCTGCCCGAGCGCCGTGTAATAGAGGTAGACCAGCGGCGGCCGGGCGTAGGGCGGGTAGCCGCGCGCGTCCGACAACAGGTTGTAGAACTCGTCGAACGCCTGGAAGGCGTTGATGACCAGGAGCAGCACCACCGCGACCGAGGTGGCCCGCAGCGCCGGGAAGGTGATGTGCCGGAAGGTCTGCCACCCCGGCCGCGCCCCGTCGACGGCCGCGGCCTCGTACAGCTGCGCCGGGATGCGCTGCAGCCCGGCGAGGAAGAGCACCATGTAGAAGCCGGCCTGCAGCCACAGCCGGACGGTGACCAGGACCAGCCAGTACCAGGGCGGGTCGGTGGTCGACAGCCAGGCGACCTGCTCGGCGCCGAACCAGCCGAGGACGGTGTTGGCCAGCCCGAACCGCACCCCGTTGAAGATCGACATCTTCCACACCAGGGCCGCCACCACGTAGCTGCAGGCCGTCGGCAGGAAGAACACCGACCGGAAGAAGGCCTGCGCGGCGCGCAGCCGGCCCACCGCCAGCGCGAGCCCCAGCGACAGCAGGTACGTGGCCGGCACGATGAACGCCGTGAACAGCACGAAGGTGCCGAGCGCGGAGCGGAAGGCCGGGTCGCCGAGCACCTCGCGGTAGTTGTCCAGGCCCGCGAAGTCGGTGGGGGAGACGGTGTTGTGCGCGTCGAAGAAGCTGAGCCAGACGCTCCAGGCCAGGGGCACGTAGGTGAAGAGGGCCAGGCCCAGGACGAAGGGGCCGGTGAACGCCCAGAACCACAGGGCCTGCCGCCGCCTGCGCCGCGCACCGCGGGCCGCCACGTCAGGGCTTCTTCCCGGCGCGCCGCAGCTCGTCCGCCGTGCGTCGCACGACCGCCTTCAGCTCGCGCTCCGGATCGGCCCCTTCCTTGATGATCCGGCTGAGCGCGTCCTGGTAGGCGGTCCGCGCGGCGACCGTCCACAGCAGCGGCTGGGCGTAACCGTGATCGTTGGTGAACCCTACGACCTCCGCTGCCGCGCCCTCCTTGAGCTTCGCCGCCTTCGCGGCCAGCGATCTGCGGGCGGGGATGTGGAAGCCGTAGGAGAGCGCGAAGTCCTCCTGGTGGTCGGTGCGGTCGACCCACAGCCACTTCACGTACGCCTCGGCCTCCTTCCGCCGCGCGCTGCGGGCGCTGACCGCCGCGGCGTACGCGCCGACGGGCACGGCCGGCTTGCCCGCGGGCCCGTCGGCGGGGAAGGGCAGCACCCCGAAGTCGTCGCCGAGCGCCTTCTTCACCTGCGGCAGCGCCCACAGCCCGGACCACTGCATCGCGGCGAGGCCCTGGACGAGCGCCGCCGGGTCGGACCAGTCGGCGGGTGCGCCCAGCAACAGCGACTCGGCGGCGTACAGCCGGTGCAGCTTGCCGAGGGTGCGGGCGGCGGCCGGGTCGTCGAAGCCGGGCCTGCCGTCGGCGGTGACGAGCGAGAGGCCCGCCGCGTACAGGGGCGTGCCGCCGAGGACGCCCGCGCCGCCGTCGTTGCCCAGGAAGAGGCCCTTGACCGGGCCGGAGGTGAGTCTCCCGGCGGCGTCGACGAGCTCGTCCAGGGTCCGCGGCGGGCGCACCCCGGCCTTCTCCAGCAGGCTCCGGCGGTAGTAGAGCAGCTGGGTGTCGATCGCCTGCGGTACGCCCCACAGCCGTCCGTCCCAGGTCTTGGGGGCGAGCACCGCCGGGTGGAAGTCGTCCTTCACGCCGTCCAGCAGGGCGGTGAGGTCGGTGACCTGCCCGCCGCGGATCTGGTCCAGCGTCGGCCCGTCGACCTCGAAGACGTCCGGCCCGGAGTCCGTCAGCAGGGCGGCGGCGGTCTGCTGGTCGTAGTTGCCGGGCCGCCACTCGATCCGCACGTCCGCCTTGCCGTACGCGGCGGCGTACCGCCCCACGGCCTGCCGGGTTCCGGCCTCGCCGTACTGGTGGTACCAGTGGGAGAGCCGGGGTCTGCCCGAACCCTCGTCGCCCCGCCCGGTGTCGGATCCGCACCCGGTCAGTGCGAGCGCGGCACCCCCGGTCAAGAGCAGTCTGCGGCTGATCGGCATGTCGGTTCTCCCCCTCGCGGTCGGGACCGTACGGACCAACGATCAACGATGGGGGAGGATTACGACAGGGCGAATTACCGCCGCGTGGCGGCCTTTCAGGCCTTGCGCGGGGCCGGTTCCGCGCCGGTGCGGAAGCGGAGGCGGCAGATGACCGCGTCCGTGTCGCGGCGGACCGCGTGGGCGACGACGGCGCCGCGCTGGTTCTGCAGGAGCCGCTGCCACACGTGCGCGGGCTCGACCTCGGGGATGAGGACGGTGACGCGGTTGTCGGGGTGACGGGCGGTGAGTTCGTGGACGTAGTCCACGATCGGGCGGCCCAGGGCGCGCGTGGGTGCGGGCAGTTCGACCAGGTCGACGCCGGGGTTCCACAGCTCCCAGTCGCGCCGCAGGGACTCGGCGGCCCGCGCCCCCTCCGCATCGGGCTGGACGGCGGTCACCGCGACCACCTCGTCGCCCAGCGACACGGCGGCCGTCAGGGCCTTGCTGGTCAGCCGGGAGAGGGAGGAGACGGGCACGACGACCACGCTGTGGCAGCGCCGCGGCGCCTCGGGCACCCGGCCCAGCCCCAGCCGCTCGCCGATCCGCCCGTACGCGCGGTGGACGGTCTCGAAGACCAGCACGATCAGCGGCAGCGCCAGGACGATCAGCCAGGCGCCCTCCTCGAACTTCGTGGCCGTGACCACGACCGCCGACACGCCCGTCAGCAGCGCGCCGAAGCCGTTGAGGAAGGCCTTGCCCCGCCAGCCGCCCGAGCGCTCCTGCCGCCAGTGCCGCACCATGCCCACCTGGCAGATGGTGAAGCCCACGAACACCCCGATCGCGAACAGCGGCACGAGGGTGTTGACGTCGCCGCCGGAGAAGACCAGCAGCAGCGCGGAGACCGCGGCCAGGGCCAGCACCCCGTGCCGGTGCACCTGGCGGTCGGCCTTGAGGCCGAAGACGTGCGGCAGGTAGTTGTCCCGGGCCAGCAGCGCCATCAGGACTGGCAGCCCGCCGAAGGAGGTGTTCGCGGCCAGCGCCAGCAGGACGACGGTGGCGAACTGCACGACGTAGAAGGCCCAGTTGTGGCCGAGCGAGGCGTCGGCGAGCTGGGCGAGGACGGTGACGCCCTCGGCCGGCTGCAGGTGGAAGCGGCCGATCAGCACCGACAGGCCGATCAGCATGACGCCCAGCAGGGCGCCGAGCGCGACCTCCGTGCGCTGGGCCCGCCGCTGCGCCGGCGCGCGGAAGGACGGCACGGCATTGGCCACGGCCTCCACGCCGGTCAGGGCGGAACAGCCCGCGGCGAAGGCCTTCAGGAGCAGCAGCGCGCCGACGGTCGTGGCGTTGCCGGTGAGGACGGAGGCGTGCCCGGCGGCGGCCTCGGTGCTCGCGGGCGCGTCCCGCAGCAGCCCGGCCACGATCATCGTCAGGACCGAGCCGACGAAGACGGCCGTCGGCACCATGAACCACTTCGCGGATTCCACGATGCCGCGCAGGTTCACCCCGGTCACCAGGGCCAGCACGGCCAGGCAGATCCACAGCCGGTCGCCGTAGAGGGAGGGGAAGGCGGAGGTCAGGGCGGCGACGCCGGCGGTGACCGACACCGCCACGTTCAGCACGTAGTCCAGCACCAGGGAGGCCGCGGTCACCAGGCCCGTGCGCCGGCCCAGGTGCCGCTTGGCGACCGCGTACGAGCCGCCGCCGTCCGGGAACGCCGCGATGACCTGCCGGTAGGAGGCGACGAGCACCGCCAGCAGGGCGGCGATCGCGAGCGTGACCGGGAGCGTGAACCCCAGCCCGTACGCGCCCGCCGCGGCCAGCACCAGGACGATCGACTCGGGGCCGTAGGCCACCGACGCCATCGCGTCCAGGGACAGGGCCGCGAGTCCCTGAGTGGCGGTCAGCCGGTGCCGGTCCTCGGCGGAAGGCCGCGCGGCGCCGGTATCGGGCGGCTCCTCGTCGGCCGCACCGGACCGCCGGTTCCCGTGGGCAAGCAGGGACATTCTGTTCGTACCTCCGTGAGTGGGACGCCCAGCGTGCAGCCGGTCCCGCGCGCCCGCGCACGGTCTTGGCGGCCTCTTGGCGCGTTCCGGGGGGATCTTCACGGGTTCTTGACGGCCCGGGCGGGGGTACGTCAGCGGGGCGTAAGGGTTGGCCCGAGCGGCGTCAGCGCTGCGTCAACGGCGCACGGTGCGCCCCCGGCCCGGGCCTAGCGTCACGAGCATGGGACGGCGACAGCCCTCAAGGGTGCGGGCAGGCGGGCACGGACACCGGCACGGACACGGGCACGAAGCGCACGCGAGACGGACGCGGACCCACCCGCCGGGCGGCCGTGCCCTCGCCCACGACCGCAACTGGCGGCGCGAGGCGCGAGCCGCCTGGTACTGCGGAACGGCCCTCGCGGGCGTCCTCGTCCTCGCCGACCTCGGCCGCGGCGGCCTCAACGGGCCGCGCGGCGCCTGCTGGGCCGGCCTCGGAGCCCTCCTCGTGGCCGTGCTGCTGCCGCCCCGGGTCACCGCCGGCGACGGCTGGCTCGCCGTGCGCGGGCTGCTGGGCGAGAAGCGCGTGCGCACCGACCTGCTGACGCGGGTACGCCGCGCGGACGGCATGACGCCGCGCCTCGTGCTGCGGGACGCCGGGGGCGGCCGCGTGGAACTCGACCCGCAGGTGCTCGTCGCCAACCCGATGCTGTGGCACCGGCTGGACGCGGGCGCCCGGCGCTCACGCGAGAGCGGCCTGCTGCGGGAGGGCGCCGCACCGCTGGCGGAGCTCGCGGAACGGATCGACGGCGAGGGCGCGCGACGGCTGCTGGACAGCTGCAGGCTCTCCGGCACACCCGGTGACTGAGGGGACGGCGATCAAGGGCGCGGCCGGGGCGGGGCCCCGGTCACAGCCAGGTGTACGTCACGCCCGTCAGCCGCTCCGACGCCGCCCAAAGCCCCGCGCCCGCCCGGTCGTTCCGCGTCCAGGGCGCCCGGACCGCCCGCCGCGTGGGCGCTCCGCCCCTGCGGAACTCCAGGCGGGGGCCGAAGTAGTCGTCCTGCCGGACGTCCGCCGCCGTGGCCGCGTACAGCGTGGGCAGGGCGCCGCTCTCCGGGCTCTGCGCGAAGAGCCGGGTGCCGAGCTGCACGACGTGCTCGGCGACCTCCCGCCCCTCCATCCGCACCCCGGCCGTCTGCAGATTGGTCGCCGCGTACCCCGGGTGCGCGGCTGCCGCGACGACCCGCGAGCCCTCCGCCACCAGGCGCCGCGCGAGCTCGTGTGTGAAGAGCAGGTTCGCGCTCTTGGAGCGGCCGTAGGCGATCCAGCGGCGGTAGCGGTGCTCCATGTTGAGGTCGCGCGGGTCGACCGTGCCCAGGACGTGCAGCGCGCTGGCGACGGTGACGACCCGCGCGCCGTGCCCCGCCTCTCGCAGCCTCGGCAACAGCAGCCCGGTCAGAGCGAAATGGCCGAGATGGTTCGTGCCGAACTGCATCTCGAAGCCGTCGACCGTGCGGCGCTGCGGCAGCGCCATCACCCCGGCGTTGTTGATCAGCAGGTCCAGCCGGTCGCCGGGGAGGTCCTCCGCGAAGGCCCGGACGGAGGAGAGGTCCGCGAGGTCCAGCGGGGCGAACCGCACGTCGGCGCCGGGCGCCGCCGCCCGCACCCGCTCCTCGGCCGCCTTGCCGCGCGTGGCGTCCCGGCAGGCCAGGACCACCGCCGCGCCGCGGCGCGCCAGCTCGCGGGCCGTGACGAAGCCGATGCCGCTGTTGGCGCCGGTGACCACCGCCGTGCGGCCGCTCTGGTCGGCGATCTCGCCCGCGTTCCATCCCGTCACGTCTGCTGCGCTCCTCTGCGGTCCGCACCCGGCCCATACGCGTCAGTAGCCCTCGTGGGAACCAGCGTAGGCGAGGGCGCGGCAGCGCAGGACGGGCATTCGCCCGTTACGGTGGCCCGCGCGCGGGGCGCCCCCGTTCAGCGCAGCCGGACCGTATACGCGGGGACCGACACCCCCGCGTCGTTCAGGCATCTGCCGTCCGTCAGGTCGAACCGGCGTCCGGTCGGCGGCGAGGTGACGTACGCCCGCCCGCCGGCCGAGCCCAGCGGCCCGCGCGCGAGGACGTACGCGCCGCTGAACGGGTCCCGGTTGCCTATCGCGTACGCCCGCCCGGCCCGGTCGAGGAAGACGGCGGCCTGCCGGCCGTCCGGCAGCAGGACCGCCACGCCACGCCCCGGCCGCAGATCGCCCAGCTCGCACAGCGCGTGCCACCGGCGCCCCAGGAGCGCCTCGACGCGGACGGACACCGGCGCGGGTGCGTGCGGCAGCTGCTCGGGTGCGACGGTCATCGCGGGAGGTCCCTTCGGGAGAGCGGACAGGGACGGTGGGGGAGCGGGCTGCGGAGTGCCCCGAACTGTGGCACAGGCGCCGCCGTCTGTCGTCACCGTGGCACAAGTTTTCACCGGTGACGTGACGTCCGCGTGTCCGAGTCCCGCCGGGACTCCGGCCCTGTTCCGCGGGCGAGTTGGGAGGAGCCCGTACGATCGCCGGGGTGACCACCGACATATCGCTGTCGACCCTGCTCGTGCTCTGCCTCGCTGCGGCCGCGGCGGGGTGGATCGACGCGGTGGTGGGCGGCGGAGGCCTCCTGCAGCTCCCGGCGCTCATGGTGGGCCTGCCGCACGTGCCGCCCGCGCACGTCCTCGGCACCAACAAGGCCGTGGCCATCTGCGGCACCGCCGCGGCGGCCGTCGCCTACGCCCGGCGCGCGCCGGGCAATCCGCGCACCGCCCTGCGCATCGGCCTGGCCGCGCTCGGCGGCTCGCTGGCCGGGGCGGTCTTCGCCACCGGCATCAGCAACGCCGTCCTGCGGCCCCTGATCATGGCCATCCTGCTGGCCGTGCTCGCCTTCGTGCTGCTGCGCCCCACCTTCGGCACGGCCGTGCCCCCCGCCGAGCCGGTCTCCCGGCGCCGCACCCTCGCCGCGATCCTCGTCGCGGGCCTCGGCATCGGCTTCTACGACGGCCTCATAGGCCCGGGCACCGGCACCTTCCTCGTGCTCATCCTCGCCGCGATCCTCCACATGGACCTGGTGACGGCCTCCGGCACCGCCAAGATCATCAACGTGTGCACCAACGTGGGCGCCCTCGTCACCTTCTCCCTGCACGACTCCGTGATCTGGCAGGTCGCCGCTCCCATGGCGGTGTTCAACCTCACCGGCGGCGCGGTGGGGGCCCGGATGGCGCTCAAGCGGGGGAGCGGCTTCGTGCGGGCGGTGCTCCTCGTGGTGGTCGTGTCGCTGGTGTGCAAGCTGGGCTACGACCAGTGGGGCGGCTGACCGGACCGGAGGCGCCGTACGTCGCGCTGCCTGCCTGCCCGCCCGCCTGTCTGTCCGTCTGTTCGGCTGCCCGCCTGCCCGGTTACGGCCGGCCGGAGCACGACGAAAGGTAAAGCAGGAGGTAAAGCGATAGGTAAATCGGCCCGGCGCGATCCCGTACACAGCAGATGCGGTTAGCCTGTCGACTACCTTCCTGACGTGGTGGGGGTTCTCGTGCGTTTCTCCCGGTGGGGCCGGGTCCGATGGGTCCGGGCCGTGCTCGCGGGGCTCTATGTCGTCACCCTCGCGGCGGCCGTGCCCCGGGGGGCCGGAGGCCATGGCCGGGAGGGCAGCTGGTCCAGTGAGGAGGCCCGGCGGTTCTGGGGCCCCACACGGATGGAGCAGTCCGTGGACGGCAGCGGCAGCGGCGGAAGCGACGACGGCGCGGGCGGCGGCGCCGCGCCCCCCGCGCAGGGCATCACCGGCAGCGCCCGCCACTTCGACGGCGTGCCGTCCGTGGGCGTGCTCTTCTCCGTCGGCGAGGACATGCGCGACCACCATTGCACGGCCAGCGTGGTGCACAGCCCCAAGGGCAACCTGATCGTCACGGCCGGGCACTGCTCCGTCGGCTCCGACGCCGCCTTCGTCCCGGACTACCGGGCCGGCGCCGACCGGCAGCCGTACGGCGTGTGGGCCGTGGACCGCGCCTTCGTCGACCCCCGCCGCTCCGACACCGGCCCCGGCTCCGACCTGGACTTCGCCTTCGCCACCCTCAGACCCGACGGCCGCGGCCGCCAGGTCGAGCGCGTCACCGGCGCCAACCGGCTGGTCCGCACCCCCGGCTACGTCAACCGGGTCACGGTCATCGGCTACCCCGACGCCGACGACGACCCCGCCGACCGGGCGATCCGCTGCACGGCCATGACGACCCGCCTCGACGACCGCCGCCAGCTGCGGATGCGCTGCGACGGCTACGTCTCGGGCACCTCCGGCAGCCCCTGGCTGACCCACTTCGACGAGCGCACGAAGACGGGCGACCTCGTCGGGGTCCTCGGCGGCCTCAACGGGGGCGGGCCGGACGGGGACGAGAGCGCGCAGATCTCGTACAGCCCGGTCAACGACGACGAGATCTTCAAGCTGTACCTGGACGCGATAAACGGACGGGAGCCGCAGCGGGCCTGACGCCCCCGCGGCTCCCCGCCCCCTTGCCGGTCCTGCGGTCCTCCTCGCCGCCTTTCCTCAGTCCTCCTCGTCCTGGCTGCCGGGCGTATGGCCGATCCAGCCGCCTTCCGGCTGCGACTGGGCGGAGCCGCCCACGTCCCGGTTGCGCACGTCGATGGCGCCACCGCCGCCGTCGTGGTCGCTGCCGGCCGTGCCCTTGCTGCCGATGAGCGTGTTGGCCGTGCGGTCGACCTCCAGCCAGGAGTCGGCCCGTGAGTTGTCGACCACGAGGACGCCGACGTTGGAGGGGCCGATGCCCTTGGGGCAGGGCTCCGGCGGCTCGACCCGCACGCGGACCCCGGCGGCGGCCTCGCCGCCCAGGAGCGTGCCCGCGATCACGGCGCCGGCGACGCCCGCGGCGAGGAGAACGGTGCCACCTTTCACGCCGGGACCGCCTGCCGGGCCGGGCGCTGCCCGCCGATGTTCCGTTCCAGCAGGCGGGTGGAGCTCGCCACGCCGACCTCGCCGCCCGCCGCGGTGTCCGGCAGCCGCCCGTCGTCCTCCCGCAGGGCGGTCAGCGCCCCGTCGATGGCACGGTGCGCGGCGAAAAGGCACGGGGTGCTGTAAATGGCGAGATCGACGCCGAGCCCGGCGAGCTCGGTCAGGGAAAGGCGGGGGGATTTCCCGCCCGCGATCTGGTTGAACAGCAGCGGTTTGTCACCGATGACGGAACGGACCTTGCGAATCCACTCCACGCTGCGCACCCCGTCGACCAGGACGACATCCGCCCCCGTTTCCGCCAGGGCCGCCGCGCGGCGCAGGATCTCGTTCTCCTCGGTGGCGTCGGTGCGCGCCACGACGAGCAGGTCATTCCGGGCCGCCAGCACTAGTTCGAGTTTGTTCAGGTATTCGTCCAGCGGCAGGATGATCTTTCCGTCCGCGTGCCCGCACCGGCGCGGCCGCTTCTGGTCCTCCAGGATCACCCCGGAGGCGCCGGCCCGCTCCAGCCGCCGCACCACATGGCACGCGACCTCGGGGTCGACGTAGCCGTCGTCGATGTCCACCAGGAGGTGGTGGCGGGGGAAGGCCGGGCGCAGGCGTTCCACGAAGCCGAGCATGTCGGGCCAGGCGATGAAGCCGATATCGGGGAGGCCGTAGTGGGACGCGGCGAATCCGAACCCGGATACGAAGAATCCGTCGTAGTGCTGCGCGGCGATGGATGCCGAGTACATGTCGTAGATACCGATGAGGGGGGTGGTACCGGGCGCTGCGATGTCCTCCCGCAGGGCGGTGCCGTGGCGCATCTGTCCTCCTGACGTCCGGTTTCCGGCTAATTCACCGGCGTGGCGGCCATACGCTGTCAGAAGATTCCGTGGGGTGTAAACGGCGCTTCAACGAATCACCAAGGAAGGGACTGGTGCGACAGTCCCTTTATATGGTCGGCAGTGGATTTCTGCAGGCAGGTCAGAGGCCCGCCGACGGAACGGCGTAGGGAAATGCGACGCGCATCGTGGGCCGCGCGCGACGGCCCGGTCCTGACCCCGGCATACTCACTGCGCGCGGCGCCCGCACGAGGAAGACGTAGCCGCGCTGGCCCGGAAGCCGTACGGGCCGTCGCCCCGGTCTCCGCCCCCGGCTCCGCCCGGGTTCACCGCCTGTCGGCCTCCGCCAGCGCCTGCTGCACGCCCGGCTCGTGCGGCCCCAGGAACCGCGGCCCCGGCCGGACGAGGGCGTCCAGCGCCGCCTTCCCCGAGGCGAACACCTCGCGCGCGCCGCCCGCGTACCAGGTGACGTCGTGCTTGGCGGCCACGGCGACCCCGTACGCGTCGATGCCCGCGGCCCCGCACAGCGCCAGCGCCCGCCGGACGTGGAAGCCCTGGGTGATCAGCACCGCCTTCTTCACCCCGAAGATGCGGGCGGCGCGCGTGCACGAGTCCCAGGTGTCGAAGCCCGCGAAGTCGCTGACGACCCGCTGGGCGGGGATCCCGCGGTCCGTCAGGTACTTGCGCATCGCGTCCGGCTCGTCGTACTCCACGCGGCTGTTGTCGCCGGTGACCAGCACGACGCGGACCTTGCCCGCCCGGTACAGCTCGACGGCCGCGTCCAGGCGGTGCGCCAGATAGGGGGACGGCTCGCCCTCCCACAGACCCGCGCCGAAGACCACCGCCACCGGCGCGGACGGCACGTCCGCCACGGTGCGCACGCGCGGCTCCGCCGCCGCGTACACCCACGTCACCGGCAGCAGCGCGAGCACGCAGCCGGCCACGGCCGCCCACAGCAGCCGCCGTCTCTCCCGCCGCGTCCGCGGCATCCGCACCCGCATCCGCAGCACGCGGCCCCGCACCATGTCGATCATTCCTCCCCGTCGCCCGGTAGAACGCCCCGGACGGACCGCCGGTTCCCGCTCCGCTCCAGCTCACGCCGTCGCTGCTGTCACACCCGGCGGTTACCGTCGGGGTATGAACGCAGCGGCACGCACCCCCGGTGAGAAGCCCGTCATCGCCGGATACGACGAGCAGGACCTGGAGCGCTGGGCGCCCGAGCCGGACAAGCGCCCCGGACGCACCGCCTTCCAGCGCGACCGGGCCCGCGTGCTGCACTCGGCGGCCCTGCGCCGGCTGGCCGGCAAGACCCAGGTCGTCACGCCCGGCGTCAGCGCCCAGGCCTGGGACGCCAGCCCCCGCACCCGCCTCACGCACTCCCTGGAGTGCGCCCAGGTGGGCCGCGAGCTCGGCGCGGCGCTCGGCTGCGACCCCGACCTGGTGGAGGCCGCCTGCCTCGCGCACGACATGGGCCACCCCCCGTTCGGCCACAACGGCGAGCAGGCGCTCGACGAAGTGGCCGGCCCGTGCGGCGGCTTCGAGGGCAACGCCCAGTCGCTGCGCCTGCTCACCCGCCTGGAGCCCAAGCGGTTCGTCCCCAGCGACAGCACCGGCGAGCTCGTCAGCGTCGGCCTCAACCTCACCCGGGCCGCCCTCGACGCCGCCACCAAGTACCCCTGGCCGCGCGGCGGCCACCCCACCGACCCGTCCTCCCGCAAGTTCGGCGTCTACGAGGACGACCTGCCCGTCTTCACCTGGCTCCGGCAGGGCGCACCCGAGGGGCGGCAGAGCTTCGAGGCCCAGGTCATGGACTGGGCCGACGACGTCGCCTACTCCGTGCACGACGTCGAGGACGGCCTGCACGCCGGCCACCTCGACCCCAACGCGCTGCTCGCCGAGCCCGAGCGGCAGGACGTCTTCGCCGTCGCCGCCGGACGCTACGCCCCCGGCGCCGGGCCCGAAGAGCTCGCCGAGGCCCTCGACCGCCTCCTGGAGCAGGAGTGGTGGCCGCACGGCTACGACGGATCCGCCGTCGCCCAGGCCCGCCTGAAGGACGCCACCAGCCAGCTCATCGGCCGCTTCTGCCTGGCCGCCGAGAGCGCCACCCGCGCCGCCTACGGCCCCGGCCGGCTCACCCGTTACGGGGCCGAGCTCGTCGTCCCCCGCGAAACCCGCCTCGAATGCGCCGTCTTGAAGGCCGTGGCCGACCGCTATGTGATGCAGCGCCCGGCCCAGGAGAAGCTCCGCGCCGACCAGCGCGTCGTCATCGCCGAGCTCGCCGAGGCCCTCACCGCCCGCGCCCCCGACGGCCTCGACCCGCAGTTCCGCTCCCTGTACGCGGCCGCCGCCGACGACGCGGGCCGCCAGCGCGCCGTCGTCGACCAGATCGCCGCCCTGACCGACGTCTCCGCGCGCTCCCTGCTCACCCGCCTCACCGACGGACGCGCTGTGTCAGAAGGGTGACCGAATGTCCACAGAATCCGAGGACTTCCCCCACACCATGCGGGTACTGACCCGTCCGGGGTAGTCCCTCTTCCGGCGGCGGGCCCCGTGCGGCAACCTCTGCACGGGCGATTCCGGCCGGGGGCGGTTCAACGCAGACGCACTGCGTGGCAGCGAGGAGGCAGCAAGTGGTCGACGCGAACCAGACGTTCGTCATCGTCGGAGGGGGCCTGGCCGGGGCGAAGGCCGCGGAGACCCTGCGCGCGGAGGGATTCACCGGCCGGGTGATCCTCATCTGCGACGAACGCGAGCACCCCTACGAGCGCCCGCCGCTCTCCAAGGGCTACCTCACCGGCAAGGAGGACCGCGACAGCGTCTTCGTCCACGAGCCCGGCTGGTACGCCCAGGCCGACATCGAGCTGCACCTCGGCCAGCCCGCCGTCCACCTCGACCGCGCGGCCCGCTCCGTCCGCCTCGGCGACGGCACCTGCGTCCACTACGACAAGCTGCTGCTGGCCACCGGTGCCGAGCCCCGCCGCCTCGACATCCCCGGCACCGGCCTCGCCGGCGTCCACCACCTGCGCCGACTCGCCCACGCCGAGCGGCTGCGCGGCGTCCTCGCCTCCCTCGGCCGCGACAACGGCCACCTCGTCATCGCCGGCGCGGGCTGGATCGGCCTCGAAGTCGCCGCCGCCGCCCGCTCCTACGGTGCCGAGGTGACCGTCGTCGAATCCGAGCCCACGCCGCTGCACCCCGTCCTCGGCCCCGAGCTCGGCCAGCTCTTCACCGACCTGCACAGCGAGCACGGCGTCCGCTTCCACTTCGGCGCCCGACTCACCGAGATCACCGGCCAGGACGGCATGGTCCTCGCCGCCCGCACCGACGACGGCGAAGAGCACCCCGCCCACGCCGTCCTCGCCGCCATCGGCGCCGCCCCCCGCACCGCCCTCGCCGAGGCCGCCGGGCTCGCCCTCGTCGACCGGGCCGACGGCGGCGGCATCGCCGTCGACGCCTCCCTGCGCACCTCCGACCCCGAGATCTTCGCCGCCGGCGACGTCGCCGCGGCCGAGCACCCCTGGGTGGGCACGAGGCTCCGCGTCGAGCACTGGGCCAACGCCCTGCACACCGGCCCTGCCGCCGCCCGCGCCATGCTCGGCCGGGAGATCGCCTACGACCGGGTGCCCTACTTCTTCTCCGACCAGTACGACGTCGGCCTCGAGTACTCCGGCTACGCCCCGCCCGGCTCCTACGACCAGGTCGTCTGCCGCGGCGACGTCGGCAAGCGCGAGTTCATCGCCTTCTGGCTCGCCGAGGGGCGCCTCCTCGCCGCGATGAACGTCAATGTGTGGGATGTCACGGAGACCCTCCAGAAGCTCATCCGCTCCGGTGCCCCGCTGGACCCCGAGGCCCTCGCCGACCCCGCCGTGCCCCTCGACGCCCTGCTGCCCAGCCCCGCGCAGTCCTGACGGTCCCGGGCCGGCGGCCCCCGCCCGTAGAATTCACGCGTGGCAGGACGGATCAACGACGACGACGTGAAGGCGGTACGGGACGCGGTCCCGATCGACGCCGTCGTGTCCGAGTACCTCCAGCTGCGCAACGCGGGCGGCGGCAACCTCAAGGGCCTCTGCCCCTTCCACGACGAGAAGTCCCCGTCCTTCCAGGTCAGCCCGGCCAAGGGCCTCTTCTACTGCTTCGGCTGCCAGGAGGGCGGGGACACGGTCGACTTCGTCATGAAGATCGACCACCTCTCCTTCGCCGAGACGATCGAGCGGCTGGCCGCCCAGGCCGGCATCACCCTGCGCTACGAGGAGGGCGGCTACACCCCGGGCCGCCAGCAGGGCGAGCGCATCCGCCTCGTCGAGGCCCACAAGCACGCCGCCAAGTTCTACGCCGAGCAGCTCGGCAGCGCCGAGGCCGAGATCGGCCGGCAGTTCCTCGCGAGCCGCGGCTTCGGCCAGGAGGCCGCCGAGCACTTCGGCGTCGGCTACAGCCCCGCCGGCTGGGACCACCTCACCCGCTTCCTGCGCGGCAAGGGCTTCAGCGACAAGGAACTGATCCTCTCCGGCCTCGCCCAGGAGAGCCGCGGCGGCCGGCCCATCGACCGCTTCCGCGGCCGCCTGATGTGGCCCATCCGCGACATCACCGGCGAGGTCGTCGGCTTCGGCGCGCGCAAGCTCCGCGACGACGACAACGGCCCCAAGTACCTCAACACCCCAGAGACGCCGCTCTACCGCAAGTCGCACGTCCTCTACGGCATCGACCTCGCCAAGAAGGACATCGCCAAGACCAGCCGTGCCGTCGTCGTCGAGGGCTACACCGACGTCATGGCCTGCCACCTGGCCGGTGTCACCACCGCCATCGCCACCTGCGGCACCGCCTTCGCCGGCGACCACATCAAGATCCTGCGCCGGCTGCTGATGGACAACTCCGGCGCGAAGGTGATCTTCACCTTCGACGGTGACGCCGCCGGGCAGCGCGCGGCCCTGCGCGCCTTCGAGGACGACCAGAAGTTCGCCGCGAGCACCAAGATCGCTGTCAGTCCCGGCGGGATGGACCCGTGCGAGCTCCGCCTCGCCGACGGCGACGACGCCGTACGGCGACTGGTCGAGGAGAGCACCCCCCTCTTCGAGTTCGCGATCCGTTCCGTGGTCGCCCGGCACGCCGTCGAGGAGCCCGAGGGCCAGGCCGCCGCCCTGGAGGAGGCCGCGCCCATCGTGGCGAACATCAAGGACGGCTCCATCCGGCACCAGTACGCCGTCCGGCTCGCCGGCCTGCTGGGCATCCTCGACACCCAGTTCGTCGTCATGCGCGTGGGACAGCTGGC
>NZ_JBAMDC010000118.1:0-17681 GCF_036961605.1 Streptomyces sp. KLMMK | reverse complement strand
GAACCGGCCGGGCCCGCTGCGACGCGCGGCCGGACCGGCAGCCTGCCGTACCCGGCGTGGGACAGGCAACGGCATGTGTGGGCCGGCCCGGACTACGGCGTGCATGACGGGCGTACGGGCGGCACGTCGGTCACCGTCGTCGTCGGGCCCAGCGTCGTGGCTCCCGGCAACACCTATCTCGGGGGGCCGCCGCAGACGGGCGAGTGCACCATCGTGGAGGAGCTCAACCAGCGGGACGGCGAGGGCTGGGTGAAGGGCCACCTGTGGAACGACAACCTGGGAGGGCCCGGCATCTCCCGGAACATGACGCCCATGACGAACACGACGAACAGCCGGTTCAACCGGGCCTTCGAAGAGCCCGTCAAGAGGATGCTGCTCAGCTGCGCGCGCCATGCGCAGAGCAACCGGAATGCGCCGTACTGGTACGGGGTGCGCATCCAGGTGAGCACCTACGGACGCATGTCCGAGGATCGCACCGTCCTTGAGTATCACGTCCCCGAAGGCGTCGATCACTCCGCGCGCTACGTGACGATCGACAAGCTGACCGGTGCGACGGCCCCGGCAGCGGGGCCGCATGCGGTGCCACCCGGTTTCGCCCCCGAGCAGCCGTAGCCGTCACCGTAGCCCCGGCTGTGGCCGTCAGGCCCGTCGTCGCGACACGGTGCCGAACAGACCCACCGAGAAGGCCACGAGCGCCCCGCCCAGCAGCCAGCCGCCCAGGACGTCCGACGCCCAGTGGACCCCCAGGTACAGCCGGGTGAGACCCACTCCGAGCACCGACACCGCACCCGCCGCAGCAGCGGCGCGCAGGCCCCGTGCCCGTGCGCCGTACCTCCACAGCAGCCACACCAGCAGCCCGCACGCCACCGTCGCCGACAGGGCGTGCCCCGAGGGGAACGCCGCGTAGTGCGCCGTCGCCACCGGATCCGGCCAGCTCGGACGGTCCTTGCCCACCGCCGCCTTGATGCCCTGCTGCAGAGCGGTGCCCAGGGCCGACGTCCCGGCGATCCAGGCGGCGAGCAGCAGGTCGCGCCGGCGCAGGAGCCACAGGACCGCCAGAGCCAGGGCGGCGCGCATCGTCCACGGGTCCCACAGCCAGTCGGAGAGCACGCGGACGAACCGGGTCCAGCCCCGGTGCTCCACGGCCACCGGATGCAATCCGTCCGCGACGTTCCGGTCCAGCGAGGCGAGCGGCTCCCACGCGCCCGCGACCAGGGCGAGCAGGACGCCGAAGACGGTCGTGAGGACGATCCCGGCCGGGATCGGGGCCGGGCGCATGAGGGAGGGGGAACGGGGGAGTGCGGGCGAAGGGCGCGGAGGGGCGTGCATCCGCAGATCCTCGCGCATGGGGGCCGCGGGGGCCACCACGCCTGCGGCCCCTGCCCGCAGCGCCCGCTCCGGCGCTGCCTCCGAGGCCGGCGCTACGACCCGGACCGGGTCAGGACGCTGAGGCCCGGTACGAACGTCACCAGCAGCGGCACCGCGGGGACCAGCGCCGCGACCGCCGTGAGCCGCAGCCGCCGCGCGGCCGTCAGCCTCGGGGCGGGGGCCAGCAGGCGGTGCACCCGCGTCGGCACCTGGGAGAGCTGCGTCGGGCACGGCCCGAACACCCCGCGGTCCTCGTTCAGCTCCACCAGGGCGAGCGCCGTGGTCAGGCGGCCGAAGCGCCGCGACGCCGAGTCGTCCGCCGCGAGCTCCACCAGATGGTGCACCTGGTCGCGGAACGCGGCGAACACCGGCACCTGCGGGAAGCCGTTGGCCAGGGCCGAGGAGACGTGCAGCAGCCAGTGGTGCCGGGCCCGGGCGTGCCCCTGCTCGTGGGCCAGCACCGCGTCGAGCCGGGGTCCCTTGAGGCGGCGCAGCGCACCGGTGGTGATCACCAGCTGCGGCGCGGCGCCGCCGGGCAGCCACCACGCGTCGGGGCGTTCGCCCTCCAGCACCACGAGCCGGTCCCCGCCCGGCTCCTCGCCGGGCAGCCGGGGCGAGCGGACGAGCAGTTCCGTGCGGCGCTGCCGGCGGCGGGCGCGCGACCAGCTGATTTCGCGGGTCAGCATCGCGGCGGTCCACACGGCGCCACTCGCCAGTGCCACGGTCAGGGGTGCGGCCCACGCGGCGTAGGCGGTGAGGGCGTAGGCTTCGACGACGCCGTGCGGAGCGATCGCGAAGACGTGCCCGCGCACGGCTTCCCAGGCCGCCGCGGCGCTGAGCGCCATGGCGAGCAGACAGCACAGCAGCACGGTCGCCACCGCGCATTGCCACACCCACAGGGCCACGACCGGTTCGCGGTCGGGCCAGTCGGAACGGGTCAGCACGCGCGGAGCCATCGTCGCGACCAGTGCGCCGAGGACCAGCAGCGCGAGCGGGACCATCATGGCCGTAAGCCTATGAGCGGGGCCGCGCCCACGGGTACGGTCCGGTACGCGAAGTGATGCATTCCACGGGGTGCGGGCTCACAGCGTCAGCAGCATCGCCAGCATGCCGATGCCCATGGACAGCCTGCAGGCATGGGTGAGGTCCGGCCGGCCCGGCCAGGAGACCTGCCCGGCGGCCACGGTGACGGGCACGAGCACGGCCACCGTGCGCACCACGTACACGGCGAAGTACACCAGCAGCAGCCCCGTCAGCAGGGGTGTGCCGGCCGGGACATGCGCGGTCGCGGCGTGCGTGGCCGCCGCCGCTCCCGTGTGCTCCGCGCGGCCGCCCATCGGGGTGCCCGCCATCGCGAGCGCCATGTAGACCATGGCGAACGCGCCCACGGCGTGGTGGAGATGGTGGCTGTCCGCGCGGCCGCGCGCCACGCCCACCAACGCGTGGACACCGGCCGCGCCGAACACGACGGCGAACAGCAGCGCGCCCCAGGGCCGTGTGTCCAGGACGGCGGGCGGTACGGCCATGGCCGCCATGCCGAGCCCCATCAGGGCGTCGCTCCCGACGGCCCGGCGCTCTCCTCCCGCTCCCGCGCGCAGGCGCACCAGGCAGTAGGCGCCCGTCGCGGCGCACACCGCCACGAGCAGCCAGCCGATCAGCGGCGGTCCGTGCACGGCGCACCTCCCCGGACGTGCAGATCCACCTCCGGTTGATTCCCCCGGGGGCGAGAGCGCATGGGAGCGCACAGGCGCACTGGAGGAGCGCTGGGGCTCATAAAAATGCGCCCGCGCACGCGCGGTGGCACGTCAGGGGCGCACCAGGGCCCGGAGGCCTACCCCGGAGCCCGGGTTAGTGTGCACGTGGAGCCGGAACCGTACGGAGAGGACCACAGGAACACGATGGAAACCACCAGCAGCACGGAGACGACCTTCCGGGACGCGACCGTCGAGGACGTGCCCGTTCTCGTCGCCCTCGTCGAGTCGGCCTACCGCGGTGACGCGAGCCGCGCCGGCTGGACGACAGAGGCGGACCTGCTGGACGGGCAGCGCACCGACCCGGACGGTGTCGAGGCCGTGGTGACGGACCCGGACAGCCGTCTGCTCGTGGTCGAGCGGGGCGACCGGATAGTGGCCTGCTGCCAGCTCGAACACCGGGGTACCCACGCGTACTTCGGGATGTTCGCCGTCAGCCCGGAGATGCAGGGCGGCGGGCTCGGCAAGGTCGTCATCGCGGAGGCCGAGCGCCTCGTGCGCACCGGCTGGGGCGCGACCGAGATGCACATGACCGTGATCAAGCAGCGGGACGAGCTGATCGCCTGGTACGAGCGGCGCGGCTACCGGCGCACCGGGCGGATGAGCCCGTTCCCGTACGGCGACGAGCGCTTCGGCATCCCGCAGCGGGACGACCTCGAGTTCGAACTGCTGATCAAGGAATTGGTCTGACGGCCGGCGTCACCCCCCCGTCAGCGACGCATGTGGACGGGAAGGAGAGGTAAGGGGCTCTGCTCAGTAGGCAGAGCCCCTTACCTCACAGCCGGCCCGCCTCCACGATCCGCCGCAGGAACTTCCGGGTGCGCTCCTGCCGAGGTGCGCCGAAGACCTCGGCGGGGGTGCCGCGCTCCAGCACAACCCCGCCGTCCAGGAAGCACACCTGGTCGGCGACGTCCCGGGCGAACCCCATCTCGTGGGTGGCCAGGACCATCGTCATGCCGTCCTCCTTGAGGTCGCGCACGACGCCCAGCACCTCCCCGACGAGCTCGGGGTCGAGGGCCGCGGTGATCTCGTCCAGGAGCAGCAGCCGGGGCCGGCCGGCGAGCGCCCGTACGATCGCCACCCGCTGCTGCTGGCCGCCGCTGAGCCGGTCCGGGTACTCGCCCGCCCTGCCGCCCAGCCCGAGCCGCTCCAGCAGCTCCCGCGCCCGCTCCTCGGCCTCCTCGCGGGCGACGCCGTGCACCCGCCGCGGCGCGAGCGTGATGTTGTCGAGCACGGTCATGTGCGGGAAGAGGTTGTAGGCCTGGAAGACGACGCCGATGCGGCGGCGTACGGCGTCGGGGTCCACGCGCGGGTCGGTGATGTCCTCGCCGTCGAGGAAGATCGCGCCGTCGTCGGTCTCCTCCAGCAGATTGGCGCAGCGCAGCAGCGTGGACTTGCCCGATCCCGAGGCGCCGATGAGTGCGGTCACCGTGTGCGGGGCGACCTCCAGGTCCACGTCGCGCAGCACGACCGTGCCGCCGAAGGTCTTGCGCACGGCCTCCATCCGCAGCACGGGCCGTTCCGTACCGGCGCCGCCGGCCGGAGCGGCATCCGTCACGGTGCTCATACGATCCCTCCCTGTGCGCGCCGGCGGTCCGTCCGTGCCGTGATCCAGTCGGTGAACCGGGTCATGGGGATGGTGAGGGCGACGAAGATGAGCCCGGCGACGACGTACGGCGTGTAGTTGAAGCTCTTGCTGGAGAGGATTTGCGCCGCGTAGACGGCGTCCACCGCGCCGGCGATCGAGACGAGGCCGGTGTCCTTCTGCAGGGACACCAGGTCGTTGAGGAGCGGCGGCACGACCCGGCGCACGGCCTGCGGCAGGATGACGTGGCGCAGGGTCTGGCGGGCGCTGAGGCCCAGCGACCGGGCGGCGGCGCGCTGGCTGGGGTGCACGGACTCGATGCCCGCACGGAAGACCTCGGCGACGTAGGCCGAGTACGTCAGGACGAGCGCGGTCCCGCCCAGCAGCACCGGGTCGGTCGTCACGCCCTGCAGCCGCAGGGCCGGGACGCCGAAGACGACCATCAGCAGGCAGATCACGAGCGGCAGCCCGCGGAAGAAGTCGGTGTAGGCGGTGGCGAGCGCGCGCAGGGGGAAGAAGACGGGGCCGCGCAGCGTGCGGGCGACCGCGATCAGCAGCCCGAGGACGAGCACGGCCGCTCCGCAGACGACCAGCAGGCGCAGGTTCAGCCACAGCCCGTCGAGGACCTTGGGCAGTGCCTCGCGCGCGTAGTGCCCGCTGAGAAACGTTTCACGGGTGCGCTGCCAGCCGGGGGAGCTGACGACGGCGAGGAACAGCACGGCGGCCGTGATCAGCGTGCTGCACGCGGCGACGGCCGTGGCGCGGCGCGCCCGGGCGCGTTTGAAGCGCTCCCGCTCCAGGCGGCGTGCCGAGGGGGTGTAGGCGTCCTCGGCGGCTTCCTTCACCAGGGACGGTGCGGTGCCGCCGGGGACGGCGGCGGCTTCGCCGGGGCTCACTTGAGCACCGGGGCGTCGGCTGCCTCGGAGAGCCACTTCTTCTCCAGGCCGGCGAGCGTGCCGTCCTTGCGCAGGGAGTCGACGGCGCCGGAGACGCACTGCGTGAGGCGGCTGCCCTTGTCCAGGACGAAGCCGAACTGCTCGGGCTTGTCTCCCGCGCTGCCGAACTGGCCGACGATGCGGGCGTCCGGGACCTCGGCGGAGGTGATGTAGAAGGCGGTGGGCAGGTCGACGACGATCGCCTCGACCTGGCCGTTCTTGAGCGCGGTCTTGGCGTAGTCGTTCTTCTGGAAGACGGCGGGCTGCTTGTCGGGCCCGACCACGTCGTTGACGACGTCGAGGCTGGTGGTGCCGACCTGGGCGCCGAGCTTGACGTGCTTGAGGTCGGCGGCGCTCCTGGCCTTGGCGGCGGGGGAGTCCTTGAGGGCGATGACGGCCTGGCGGACGTCGTAGTAGCCGGAGGAGAAGTCGACGGCCCGCCGGCGCTCGTCGCTGACGGAGATCTGGTTGATGTCGAGGTCGAACTTCTTGGCGCCCGGAGCGACGGCCGTGTTGAACGGAACGGTCTGCCAGACCACGTCGGCCCGGCCGTACCCGAGCCGCTCGGCCAGGGCGTAGGCGACGGCCGACTCGAAACCCTTGCCGTTCGAGGGGTCGTCGTCCTGGAACCAGGGCGCGTAGGCGGGCTTGTCGGTGCCGACGGTCAGCTTGCCGGGGATCTGCGTCGCCAGCTTCTCCTTCGTGCACGCCGCCGCGGACGGAGCGGCGGAGGACTTCGCGGAGCCGGATCCGGCGGCGGAACCGGTGTCGTCCTGGGGAGCGCAGCCGGCGGCGGCCGTGAGCAGGACGGCGAGGCAGGCGGCGAGGCGGGCCGTGCGGCGGTGGGTGGCGGGCGCGGCCGGGACGGCGGTGCGGCGCGGAGGCCGGTTGACGACGGGCATGGCGGGAGACTGGCAGCGTGATCATGGCCCTGTCCAGGTCGGGCCGCCGACCGTCCGCATAGCGGAAGACTGTTGCGCTTTCATGAATTCACCGGCGGCACGGGGGTAGGCCCGGGGGACGGGGCGGGGGCGTCCGGAGGCGGCGCACGGCCGGCTGGCGGGGGAATGGCCGGATCTCGGCTAGAACAGCTCATGGGTCCTGTGGGACCTGTGTGACGGAAAGGTCCTTGTGGGTACACATATGGCGGAGGTGTGCAGGAAAAACGGCGGCCCGACCGGGGGTTCGGCAGGATAATTTATGGCCTCCCCTCTTGAGCAGGAGAAGCGCGCACGGATACGGTGTCTTAACACCAAGTTCTCCCGAGGAGGGGCAGCCATGACGGAAATCCTTGCGTCGTCGGCGATAGCGACCGACAATTCGGCCGCCGACCCGGTGATCGATCACCCCGCGTGGGGGGTACTCAAGGACGCCGTGGAAACGATCCGGCCTTGGCAGTCCCCGGACGGCTCCATCGACCTCGCCGCGGAGGGCGCCCCACCGGGTGAGGCCGTCCGGGCCCAGGTGGAGCGCCTCGTGGAGTCCGTCGAGCAGCTCTCGCCGCTCGTCCCGCACGACTCCGCCTACCACGCGGCCCTGGTCGCGGACCTGCGCCGCTGGGCCGACACCGGCTTCGGCGTGCCGGACTTCCTCGACTCGCTGCTGGCCTTCCAGCCGGCCGCCCACCGCGAGGACGGCCGCCAGCACCTGGTCGTCTTCCCGATGTACACCCAGAACGGCAACCCCGACCGCAACTTCGAGGCCGTCGTCCTGCGCATGGTCTGGCCCGAGTGGCTCTCCGAGCTGGAGCGCACCCGCTACGACAACCCGCTCTTCCTCGGCATCACCTTCGAGGACTTCACCGCGGGCTACGACACCAACTCCGCCGTGCTCTTCCCGGAGACCATCGCCGTCCGCGAGGCCCCCGAGCGCTTCACCTGGGGCGGCATCTTCTGCGACCGCGAGGCCGCCCGCTTCCGTGCCGTCACCGAGGCAGCCGTCTCCGCCCTCGGCCTCGAGCTGCCCGCCGACATCCAGGAGATGGTCGGCGACCAGCACCGCTGCGAGCAGGCCTTCGTCCTGTGGGACATGGTCCACGACCGCACGCACAGCCACGGCGACCTGCCCTTCGACCCCTTCATGATCAAGCAGCGGCAGCCGTTCTGGATGTACGGCCTGGAAGAGCTCCGCTGCGACCTCACCGCCTTCAAGGAGGCCGTGAAGCTGGAGGCCGAGGGCAACGCGCACGGCCGTGACGTGCAGTACGCCGTCCTTTTCGACCGGATGTTCCGCTTCCCGGTCACCGGCGACCGCGTCCGCAACTACGACGGGCTCGGCGGCCAGCTCCTCTTCGCGTACCTCCACCGGCACGACGTCGTACGCTGGACGGACAACACTCTGCACATCGACTGGGACCGCGCCCCGCAGGTCACCAACCAGCTCTGCGGCGAGATCGAGAAGCTCTACCGCGACGGCATCGACCGGCCCAAGCTGGTCCACTGGCTCGCCGCCTACGAGCTGGTCTCCACCTACCTCGCCCCGCACCCCGGCTCCGTCTGGGCCAAGGGACCCGAGGCCCTCGACCTCGCCCAGCCGCCCCGCAAGCTCGTGGACGACGTGCTGCCGGACGAGTTCCCGCTCAGCATGTTCTACGAGGCGCTTGCCAAGAAGCTGCGTCACGTGATCGCCTCGACCAAGGGGATCACCGCGGCGAAGGCCGAGCGGGTGGCCGCGTGAGCGAGCAGACGAAGGAGACGACCATGAGCACTCCCACCAACGGCAACGGCCGGCTGGACGGCGCCGTCGTGGCTGTGGCGGGGGCCGCGGGCCCCGCGGGCCGTGCCACGCTGCTGCGACTGGCCGAGGCCGGTGCCACGGTCGTCGCCTCCGACGCGGACGCCGCCCGCCTCGCCGAGGCCGTGGACGCCGCCCGCTACGCCCACGGCGGTGCCACCGTCACGGGCGACACCGTGGACCTGCTGGACCTGGAGGCCACGCGCCGCTGGGTGGACCGCACCGAGAAGGAATTCGGCCGCATCGACGGCCTGGTCCACCTCGTGGGCGGCTGGCGCGGCTCGGCCTCCTTCGCCGAGACCGACCTCGCCGACTGGGAGCTGCTCGAGAAGCTGCTCATCCGCACCGTGCAGCACACCTCGCTGGCCTTCGAGCCCGCCCTGCAGCGCAGCGGCAACGGCCGGTTCCTGCTCATCAGCGCGGCGGGCGCCAGCAAGCCCACCGCGGGCAACGCCGCCTACGCCGCCTCCAAGGCCGCCGCCGAGGCGTGGACGCTCGCCCTCGCCGACGCCTTCCGCAAGGCGGCGGGCGAGGACGCGCCGTCGGCCGCCGCCGCCATTCTGATCGTCAAGGCACTGGTGCACGACGCCATGCGCGCCGAGCGCCCGAACGCGAAGTTCGCGGGCTTCACCGACGTCAAGGACCTCGCCGAGGCCATCGTCGGCGTGTGGGACAAGCCCGCCCAGGAAGTGAACGGAACCCGTCTGTGGCTGACTCCGCAAGCGTGAGCACGACCCCGCCGGTCGCGACCGACGCGATACGCCGGCATGACCCCGAGGTGCGCGGCTTCGCCAGCGACAACTACGCGGGCGCGCACCCCGAGATCCTCGCGGCGCTCGCCCTCGCCAACGGCGGCCACCAGGTCTCCTACGGCGAGGACGACTACACCGCCCACCTCCAGGACGTGATGCGCGGACACTTCGGCCCCACCGCCGAAGCGTTCCCGGTCTTCAACGGGACGGGCGCCAACGTCGTCGCCCTCCAGGCCCTGACCGAGCGCTGGGGCGCGGTGATCTGCGCCGCCAGCGCGCACATCCACGTCGACGAGTGCGGTGCGCCCGAGCGCGTCGGCGGCCTGAAGCTGCTGACCGTGCCCACCGAGCACGGCAAGCTCACCCCGGAGCTGATCGACCGCGAGGCCTTCGGCTGGGACGACGAGCACCGGGCGCAGCCCCAGGTCGTGTCGATCACCCAGACCACCGAGCTGGGCACGTGCTACACGCCCGAGGAGATCCGGGAGATCTGCGACCACGCCCACGAGCGGGGCATGAAGGTCCACCTCGACGGTGCGCGCATCGCCAACGCCGCGGCCACGCTCGGCGTGCCGCTGCGGGCCTTCACCACCGACGCCGGCGTGGACGTGCTCTCCTTCGGCGGCACGAAGAACGGCATGGTCTTCGGCGAGTGCGTCGTCGTCCTGAACCCGGACGCGGTGCGGGCGATGAAGCACCTGCGCAAGATGTCCATGCAGCTCGCCTCCAAGATGCGGTTCGTCTCGGCCCAGTTCGAGGCCCTGCTCGGCGGCGACCTGTGGCTGCGCAGCGCCTCGCACGCCAACGCCATGGCCGCGCGCCTGGCCGAGCGCGTGCGGGCCGTCGAGGGCGTGGAGGTCCTGCACCCGGTGCAGTCCAACGCCGTCTTCGCCCGCCTCCCGCACGAAGTGAGCGAGCGCCTGCAGAAGCGCTACCGCTTCTACTTCTGGGACGAGGGTGCCGGCGACGTCCGCTGGATGTGTTCCTTCGACACCACCGAGGCCGACGTCGACGCCTTCGCGGCGGCGCTCGCCGAGGAGATGGGCCGGCAGTAGCGGCCCGCGCCCGTCCGTCCGGAAACGACGGGAAAGGGCGGGAAGAGCAGCAAAGAGCAGCAAGAAGCCCCCGGTCGCGCTCGCGGCCGGGGGCTTCTCCTTCGGTTCCGTGGGTTCTGCAGGTTCCGTACGGGGCCTAGCCGCGCCGGTCCGCGGCGGCCGCCGCGTGCGGTGCGGGCGCCGTGCCGCCGAGGTGGGCGGGGATCCACCAGGTGTCGTCCGCGTCCTTGGGGCGCACGGGGTAGGCGCGCTGGGCCGCCTCCAGGAGGTCCTGCACCCGGGAGCGCACCCGGTCGGTGACGGTGTCCGCGTGCTCGGCGGGGTCGGCGGTCACCGGCTCGCCGACCCGTATCGTGATCGGCACGTGGTTGCGGCCCAGGTCGCGCTTGTGGCCCTTGGTCCACAGCCGCTGGGTGCCCCACAGCGCCATCGGCAGCAGCGGCACCCCGGCCTCCTGCGCGAGCCGTGCCGCGCCGGACTTGAAGTTCTTGAGCGTGAACGACTGGGAGATCGTTGCTTCCGGGAAGACGCCGATGATCTCGCCCGAGCGCAGCGCCGAGAGCGCGTGCTTGTAGGCGTCCATGCCGGCCGCGCGGTCCACGGGGATGTGCTTCATCGCGCGCATCAGCGGCCCCGACACCTTGTGCCGGAAGACGGACTCCTTCGCCATGAACCGCACCAGCCGCTTGGCGGGGCGGGCGGTCAGGCCGCAGAAGACGAAGTCGAGGTAGCCGATGTGGTTGCTCACCAGGACCGCCCCGCCCCGCGCCGGGACGTGCTCGGTTCCCTGGATGTCGAAGCGCAGGTCGAGCGCCTTGAACATGGTGCGGGCGACACCGATCACCGGGGGGTAGACGAGCTCTGCCATCGGGGGAGGTTCCTTCCGGGCCTGGGGAGGGGACTCCCGGCTGAAGTGCTGCTTCTGTTGCTGATGTACTTGCTGTGGTGCCCGCCGTACACCGGCGTACCGGCAAAGTTACGCGGCCGTAGGGTGAGGCTTCTGCCAGATCGTGCCTGAATGCCCGGCCCGGGGCCAGCGAGGACGCCCCGGTGGCCGGGAGATCCTCATCACGTAGGCCGGAAACCAGCCGGAAATCACCGGCGGGCGCGGCGGAATTTTCCCCGGTGCCCATGGCGCTGCACCTGAGGAACGCAGGGCCGGCCGAGGCCCGGACGAAACGGGAAAGCGGGGCGGAGCGTGCTGCACGAGGGCGACGACGGGCTGCGGCTGGAGGCCGCCGACATCGGCGGGGAGCTGGGGGAGCGCGCCACCCTCGTGCAGTTCTCCAGCGCCTTCTGCCAGCCCTGCCGGGCGACCAGGCGCACCCTGGAGCAGGTCGTGGCCATGGTCGGCGGGGTCGCCCACGTCGAGGTGGACGCGGAGGCGCACCTCGCCCTCGTACGGGCCCTGGAGATCACCGCGACGCCCACCGTCCTCGTCCTCGACGCCGCCGGCCGCATCGTGCGCCGGGCGGCCGGGCAGCCGCGCAAGGCCGACGTCATCGCGGCGCTCGGCGCGGCGGTGTGAGCCGCCGTGATCGTGATCCCTCTCCCATCTCCCGGGCCGCCCTTGACGCTCCGCACCGCCAATCGTCAGTGTGACGTCGTGTGGCCAGGACCGTTTCTCCACGGACGTGCGCACGTCGGCCTGCTGCGGACGGCGAGCGCGTGCTGTCCGGGCGCGTGAGTACCGCGACGACCGTTCGGATCGGCTCGACCCTCCAGCAGAAGGACAGTTCCATGACGGCCATGCCCGGGCTGGGCACTTCCCTCGCCACCACCCCCGAACTGCTGCGCTCCGTCTTCCGCAGGCACGCCGCGGGTGTCGCCGTGATCACGGCGCAGGGCGCGCGCCCGGTCGGTTTCACGGCCACCTCGCTGACGTCCGTCGCCGCGGAGCCTCCCCTGGTCTCCTTCGGGGTGGGCACCGGCTCGTCCAGCTGGCCCGTGCTCGCCGAGGCGGAGCACGTCGGCGTGCACATACTCGGCGAGCATCAGCGGGAGCTGGCCGCGACCTTCGCGCGCAGCGGGGCCGACCGCTTCGCCGCACCCACGAGCTGGCGTCCCGGGCCGGAGGGCGTGCCGCTGCTGGACGGCGTTCTCGCGTGGCTGGTGTGCCGCGTGGTGGCCCGGGTGCCCGCCGGGGACCACCGGGTCGTGCTCGCCGAGGTCGTCGCGGGCGACTCCGCGGGGGCGGGCCGTCCGCTGGTCTATCACCAGGGGCGCTTCAACGGTCTGCGCGACTGAGACGTCCCGCGTTTCCTGCGTTGGACAGATCACAGCCGACCGGCCTTGCGCCCGGGTGAACGGGTCGGTGTACTGACGAGTAACATTCCGTTCGAGGCGCGGCCCGCCACGGGCGGAATCCGCCCCACAAGGCGCCTATGCTGCCTGCCAAGGCAGCTACGAAGAGACGATGCAGTAGGAGAGCCGGCGTGAGCTTGAGGATCGTTGTCACTGTGAAGTACGTGCCCGACGCCACCGGCGACCGGCACTTCGCCGAGGACCTGACCGTCGACCGCGACGACGTGGACGGCCTGCTCTCGGAGCTCGACGAGTACGCGGTCGAGCAGGCGCTGCAGATCAAGGAGGCGGCCGACGACGACGCGGAGATCACCGTCCTGACCGTCGGCCCCGAGGACGCCAAGGACGCGCTGCGCAAGGCGCTTTCCATGGGTGCGGACAAGGCCGTCCACGTCGAGGACGACGACCTCCACGGCACCGACGCCCTCGGCACCTCGCTGGTGCTGGCCAAGGCCCTGGAGCACGTCGGCTACGACCTGGTCGTCTCCGGCATGGCCTCCACCGACGGCGGCATGGGCGTCGTCCCGGCGATGCTCGCCGAGCGCCTGGGCGTCCCGCAGGTCACCCTGCTCTCCGAGGTCAAGGTCGAGGACGGCAAGGTCACCGGGCGCCGCGACGGCGACGCCGCCAGCGAGCAGCTGGAGGCCTCCCTCCCGGCCGTCGTCTCCGTGACCGACCAGTCCGGCGAGGCCCGCTACCCGTCCTTCAAGGGCATCATGGCGGCCAAGAAGAAGCCGGTGGAGTCCCTGGACCTCTCCGACCTCGGCCTCGAGGCCGAGGAGGTCGGCCTGGAGGGCGCCTGGACCAAGGTCGACGAGGCCACGGAGCGCCCGGCCCGCACGGCCGGCACCGTCGTCAAGGACGAGGGCGAGGGCGGCAAGCAACTCGCCGAGTTCCTCGCGGGCCAGAAGTTCATCTGAGCTCTCTGATCCCGAACGAACCGTCACCCGCCCCACTTTTTCCGCAGGAGCAACGCCATGGCTGAAGTCCTCGTCTACGTCGACCACGTGGACGGCGCCGTCCGCAAGCCCACCCTCGAACTGCTCACCCTCGCCCGCCGCATCGGCGAGCCCGTCGCCGTGCACCTGGGCGCCGGCGCCGACGCCGCGGCCGCCGTGCTCGGCGAGTACGGCGCGGTGAAGGTCCTCGCGGCCGACGCGTCCGAGTTCGCCGACTACCTCGTCGCGCCGAAGGTCGACGCGCTGGAGGCCGCGTACAAGGCCGTCTCGCCGGCCGCCGTGCTGCTGCCGTCCTCCGCCGAGGGCAAGGAGATCGCGGCCCGCCTCGCGGTCCGCATCGGCTCCGGCATCATCACCGACGCCGTCGACCTGGAGGCCGGTGCCGAGGGCCCGGTGGCCACGCAGTCCGTCTTCGCGGCCTCGTACTCCACCAAGTCCCGCGTCACCAAGGGCACGCCGGTCATCACCGTCAAGCCCAACTCCGCCGCCCCGGAGGCCGCCCAGGCCGCCGGCACGGTCGAGCAGCTCGCCGTCGCCTTCGGCGAGAACTCCACCGGCACCAAGGTCGTCTCCCGCACCCCGCGCGAGTCGACGGGCCGCCCCGAGCTGACCGAGGCCGCGATCGTGGTCTCCGGCGGCCGCGGCGTCAACGGCGCCGAGAACTTCTCGATCATCGAGGCCCTCGCCGACTCGCTCGGTGCGGCCGTCGGCGCCTCCCGCGCCGCTGTGGACGCCGGCTGGTACCCGCACACCAACCAGGTCGGCCAGACCGGCAAGTCCGTCTCGCCGCAGCTGTACATCGCGGCGGGCATCTCCGGCGCCATCCAGCACCGGGCCGGCATGCAGACCTCGAAGACCATCGTGGCCGTCAACAAGGACGCCGAGGCCCCGATCTTCGACCTGGTCGACTACGGCGTGGTCGGCGACCTCTTCGAGGTCGTCCCGCAGCTGACCGACGAGGTCAAGACCCGCAAGGGCTGACCCCGCGGCACCACCGTGCCGGGGCCCCCGTACGCGACGGCGTGCGGGGGCCCCGTCGTGCACGGACGGCCCCGCCTGCCGGCCCCGCCGGCCTGTTGACCCGCCGCCGGGCCGTCGATAACTTCGCCCGCACGGACGATCGGTTCCGTCCGTGGGGTACCTTCCGGCGCCGGCCGGGGAGGCTGGGCGGAGGGGTGTGCCATGGGACAGCACCGGACGGTCGCGACGACGTTCACGCGCGCGGTGGGGGAGCGCATCGGCGCCTCCCTCGCGGGCGTCGACGCCGAACTGGCGCGCCGCTACCCCGGCGACCCCGGCACCCGCCAGCCTGTCCACACCGTCTACGTCCCCGCCGACGTCTTCGCCGCCGACACCCTGCGCTTCTGGGGCGGCCGGGCGCTCGCCGCCCTCGACGAGCACGCGCCCGACGCCGCCTCCCTCGCCGCCGTCCTCGGCCTCCCCGAGGCCCTCGCCGGCCCCGTCCACGACCGCGTGCGCGCCAAGCTGGAGCGGGAGCCCGTCGAGGACCTCCGTATCGACTTCGAGGACGGCTACGGGCCGCGCCCCGACGACGAGGAGGACGCGGCGGCCGCCCGAGCGGCACGGCTGGTGGCCGCCATGTACGAGGACGGCACCGCGGCGCCCTTCATGGGCATCCGTATGAAGTGCATGGAGGCGGCCGTCCGGGACCGCGGCATCCGCACCCTCGACATCTTCCTCACGGGCCTGATGGAGGCCGGCGGGCTGCCCGGAGGGCTGCTCCTCACCCTCCCCAAGGTCACCTACGCCGAGCAGGTGGCCGCCATGGCCGAGCTCGCCGGGGAGTTCGAGAAGGCGCGGGGCCTTGAGCCCGGCCGGATCCGCTTCGAGATACAGATAGAGACCACCCAGGCGATCCTCGGGGCCGACGGGCGCAGCACCGTCGCCCGGATGATCGACGCGGCGGGCGGGCGCGCGACCTCGCTGCACTACGGCACCTTCGACTACAGCGCCTCCTGCGGCGTGGGCGCCGCGCACCAGTCGCCCGACCACCCCGTCGCCGACCACGCGAAGGCCGTCATGCAGGTGGCCGCGGCGGGCACCGGCGTCCGCGTCTCCGACGGCTCGACCAACGTCCTGCCCGTCGGGCCGACCTCCCAGGTGCACGCCGCCTGGCGGCTCCATCACGGCCTCGTGCGCCGGTCGTTGACGCGCGCCTACTACCAGGGCTGGGACATGCACCCGGGCCATCTGCCCACCCGCTACGCCGCGGTGTACGCCTTCTACCGCGAGGGCCTGGAGAGCGCCGCCGCCCGCCTGGACGCCTACGTCAACCGCTCCGGCGGCGACATCCTCGACGAGCCCGCCACCGCACGGGCGCTCAGCGGCCACCTGCTGCGCGGCCTGGACTGCGGCGCCGTGGACGCGGCGGAGGTGACGGCCCTGACGGGGCTGAGCCGCGACGGCCTGGAAGAGCTCGCGGGGCGGGCGGGCTGAACTCCCGCCCCGGGTCTCCCCCTCAGCCCTCCGCGGGGGGCAGTTCGCCCGAGCCGCGGACGATCAGACGGGTCGGCAGCTCCACCCGCTGCGGCGGCTCCGCCACCCCGTCCAGCCGGCGGAACAGCCGCTCGGCGGCGGTGCGGCCCAGCCGGGCCGCGTCCTGGGCGACGACGGTGACGCCGGGGGAGAGCAGGTCGGCCAGTTCGAGGTCGTCGAAGCCCACGAGGGCGACCGGACGGGGCGAGCGGGCCAGGACGCGCACGACCGTGGCCGTCACCCGGTTGTTGCCGGCGAACAGCGCGGTCACCGGCTGCGGCCCGGTGAGCATCCGCTCCGCCTCGGCGCGCACGCGCTCGGGGACCGTGGGCCCCAGGGACACCCAGGATTCGTCCACGGGCAGGCCGGCGGCGGCCATGGCGGCGCGGTAGCCGCGCAGCCGCTCCGTGGCGGTGTGGATGCGCGGGCGGTCGCCGATGAAGCCGATGCGGCGGTGGCCGTGCGCGACGAGGTGGGCGACGCCCTCGCGGGCGCCGCCGAAGCTGTCGGAGAGCACGACGTCGGCATCGGTCATTCCGGCCGGGCGGTCGACGAAGACCGTGGCGATGCCCGCCGCGATCTCCGGTTCGAGGTAGCGGTGGTCGTCGCCGGCCGGGATGATGATCAGACCGTCGACCCGGCGGGCGCAGAAGGCCAGCGCGAGCTCCCGCTCGCGCTCCGGGTCCTCCGCGCTGGAGCCGTTGATGAGCAGGGCGCCGTGGGCGCGGGCGACCTCCTCGACGGCCCGGTTGAGGGGCGCGTAGAAGGGGTCGGCGAGGTCTTCGAGGACGAGCCCGATGGAGGCGGTGCGGCCCTTGCGCAGGATGCGGGCGCTGTCGTTGCGCCGGAAGCCCAGGGCCGTGATCGCGTCCTGCACGCGCCGCTCGGTGTCGGGGGTGACGCCCGGCTCTCCGTTCACCACCCGGGAGACGGTCTTCAGACCGACGCCGGCGCGGGCCGCCACGTCCTTCATCGTCGGGCGGGCGCCGTATCGGGGGGAGGGGCTGCGGGCGGGCTGGGCGCTGCTCGACACGGGTGCTCGTCCTTACCAGGGGCCGGTGCGGGGTGACGTCGAGCATAGAGCCTAGACAACGTTGTCAGATCTGGACAGACTGGCTTCCGCAGCGCCCGCACCCCTGCCCCACCAGGAGAGATCGTCCCCATGCGCACCGACTTCGCCGACCTTGTCGCGGCCCTCGACATCGGCGGCACCAAGATCGCGGGCGCGCTGGTGGACGACCGCGGCCGGCTGCTGGCCCGCGCGCAGCGCCCGACCCCCGCGCACGAGGACGGGGCCACGGTGATGGGCGCGGTGGCGGAGGTGCTGGAGGAGCTCGGGCACGCGGCGCAGTGGCCGCGCGTACGGGCCGTGGGAATCGGCAGCGCCGGACCGGTGGACGCGTCCCGGGGGACCGTCAGCCCCGTCAACGTCCCCGGCTGGCGGGACTACCCCCTGGTCGCCGAGGTGGCGCGGCGGGCGGCCGGCCTGCCGGTGGTGCTCGTCGGCGACGGTGTCGCGATGACGGCGGCCGAGCACTGGCAGGGCGCCGCCCGGGGGCGCGCGAACGCCCTGTGCATGGTGGTGTCCACCGGCGTCGGCGGCGGCCTGGTCCTCGGCGGCCGCCTGCACCCCGGTCCCACCGGCAACGCTGGCCACATCGGACACATCAGCGTCGACCTCGACGGCGACCCCTGCCCCTGCGGCGCCCGCGGCTGCGTCGAACGCATCGCCAGCGGGCCCAA